>JADGAE010000244.1 GCA_015232165.1 Nitrospirota bacterium | reverse complement strand
ATGCCTGAAAAAACCTGTGTCATTTCAGTATACATGTTTATGCTCGGCTACTTACCAGGGACAAGGCTCATCTCAGGGGTTAGGGAGGGGCTCCCCTGGCTAACAGGGCCCCCCCAATTGCACCCTTCCTTGCACTACTTTAGCACTACCGTAAACACCAGCGTTGACTTGACCTTGGGCAATGGCATTTGTGCTATCTTCTCTATCAGACAATTCAGGATGCTGACATCCAGCTTTCCCGAGACCGACTCGGCATCCAACACCTTCACCTTGCCGTCTGCGTCGATCTGTAGCTTGAACTCAACCTCTACGATGGCGCTCATGAGCATCCCCCGGTGTTGTGCATAACAGCGCTGTAACACATCCTGGTGCCTTTTCACGGCCTCTCGTACCTGCACGTCGGTCAGGGTACCAATGTCCTTTAGCTTGCCAACTGTAACCTTGCCGGAGTCTGGTTTTCCGCTTTCAAGTGGAATCTGGCTGGGAACCGGAGTGTTCTGGGCCGGGGCTATAGCGTCTTTGGCGTTGGCATTGTCTCTTTCCTTGTGCAGGGAGTCTTGCCTCTCCTCTTTTGATTTTTGGGCATGCTTCTTTGGCTCGCCTTTAAGCACGGACTCAGTGACAGGGGCCCCTGCTGCCGATGATGACGCTGCCGGTGCCGGTATTGTCATCCCTACTGACCTTTGAGCCGCTAAACCACCTACGGCATAGTCAGAGACTCCTTGAGGGAGCGGCAGGGGCTGCTTTACCGTAACGGCCTTGTCATTCTTAAGACGTACCTCCGAATCAATGGCCACAAAGGACGTGTACTCGGTCAACAGGCTGTACTTCAGGCCAATTTCCGTGACATCCTTGGCGCGTTTATCGTCCATGGCGAGCTTGTTGTAATCGGACAACAGCTCAATCCGCTTCCTAGCCCACAGGTACTTTAGCGCGCTGTTGGTCTCTGCCGGGGCGATCTTGCCGATGTCAAACCTCTGAACGTAGCCGTTGTTGCCGGTCTCTCCCTTGAGCGTAATCTGCCCCGTGGCAGCACCACGCCACTTGCCAAAGACAATGATCGGACGCTGCGCCATCACATCCGGGATCGTTATAGGTTCAACGTCGTAGACGCTGAAATTATCGTACTCCACGCTTATGTTGGTCAGCACGGGGGAGGCAACGAGCTTCCTGAACTTCTCCGCCATCGCCGGGGCCTCCTGCTGCGACGCTATGACAAATGGCTCGCCCTGACCCACCCTGGCCATCCCCTCCAGGAGAAAGCGATTGACGCTCGTCCCAATGCCAAAGGTAAAGACGTTGGCGTTGTCCAGGGACTTGCGGATGAGCTCAAATGCCTCGGTCTCCACGCTGACATAACCATCGGTGGCAATTACGATGCTCCTGGAGTAGCGCTCCGTAGCGGGCAGCGCAAAGGCCCTCTTTAGGGCAGGCAGAAGCTCCGTGCCTCCGCCGCCTTTCTGTCCTTCGATCAGGGCAATGGCGCGATTGATGTTCTCCGTGTTGGCCGGGATGGAGCGCTCCGACATCAGCGACGACCCCCCCGCAAAAAGCAGGACGTTAAAGATGTCGTTGGAACGGAGATTGCCAATGAGGTCCTTCAGCAGCTTCTTGGATATCTCCAGCGGGAAGCCGTGCATGGAGCCAGAGACGTCCACGATGAAGACATACTCACGCGGCGGGATTTCAGCGGTGGAAACCGACCTGGGCGGCTCTGCCATCAGGAGAAAGAAGTTCTCATCCCTGCTGCTATAGAGCATTAGACCCGACTCTATCTTGCCACCGGAGAGACGATAGTTGAGCGCAAAGTCCCGGTTTCCCGCATTGTTCTCTGAGACATCGAGCTTCAAAGTGGCAACAGAGGGGGATTCATACTTGATGATTGTCTTGTGTGACGGGCATGACAGCTCCTTAACGGGCATCCCCGATGAGACCTTGACGCTGATGTCAAGGGTGTTGGGTGCACCTTGCCCCTGGTGCAGGTATGGATTGGCAACCCACTTTTCGGTGTTAGCCTCATTGGCATACCGAGGCCCGACAACCGTGGGGTATACAAACTCATAGACGCCATCTGTTGGGACGAGCAACTCGGTGTACTTCAGCTCGACCTTGATGGTGTCTGCGGGCAGGATGTTTGCGACGTTCATCTGAAACACGTTTGGCCTATGCTGCTCCAGGAGGGATGCGCTCTTACCCTCTTCTTTGGCCTGTTCGTACTGCTTGCGGGCCTCCTCCTTTTTTTCGATCTTGGCCGTTATAGTCCTGTTGCCAATGGTCATCTTCATCCCATAGACCGCCGCACGGGTTGAGGCGGGGAATATGTAGATGGTCTCAAGCGGCCTCTTGCCGTCGTTGCGGTAGACCTGTGTAACCTTTACGTCGGCAATGACCCCAACCACTGAGGCCTCAACCGTTGTTGACTTCAGCGAAAAGTGGTCTACATCAGGGCTGTCGCTCTTTACAAAGAAAAACGGTGACAGCGTCTTGTCCTTGTCTGTTTGGGCATACAACACACCCCCAAACATCACTATCAACCCTACAACCAAAAACCGTAATAGTGTCCTTGCTACCTGTCTCATGTCCTTGTCCTCCTGATTCTTATTTTATGTGTTTTAGACACAAGGTGGAAATAAAAGTTCCAGGTCGCAAATATTTTTTTTGCTGTAAAAAATCCTGTGATGATATGTATATACTGAAATGACACAGGTTTTTTCAGGCATGATAATTGAGTGTGAAATAATGGGGTCAAGGGGACTGGTCCCCTTGCGGGGGGTTCTGAAGGGGG
>JADGAE010000243.1 GCA_015232165.1 Nitrospirota bacterium | reverse complement strand
GCCAAGGCCATACACAACGGAAAGACCATCGCGTTTCAACTGACCTGGGATGACGCCTCCGTTGATGTTGAAACTGCGATCGATACGTTTCGTGACTCGGTAGCCATTATGTTTCCCGGTATGCACACGGGCGGGCTTAATCCCTCTCCGTTGATGGGTGCCAAGGGAGAGCAGGTCAACATATGGCAGTGGCGCGCAGACTGGCAGGCAGAAAATGACGGCAACAGGCCAATGAATCGTCAGCCTCAAACAGAGGGTGTGCACGTGGGCATGTCAGACTCGATCCTTAAGGCACAGTTGCCCGGCAAACCTTCCCCCGACGCCACTATGGTTGAGTTTGTAGCGGAGGGCTTTGGTACGCTGACGAAGCAGAAACATCAGGGTGTAAGCGCCAAGGGTAAGAATCAGGGCGGTAAGTGGACGGTCGTCTTTGTCAGGGACATGAAGAGCCAGGATATGGCTGATGCTATCTTCACCCCCGGCAGACAGACTTATGTCAACTTCGCACTCTGGAACGGAAGCGAAAAGGAGTTCGATGGCATGAAGTCGATCGCGATAATGTGGACCCCTGTAATGCTTGACCCGGCAAAGTAGATATAGTGAACACGTCCGAACAAGACATTGCTATTGCCCGGCTAAGAAGCAGGATATATGGACTCCTTGCCAGTGGGTTTAAGGGACTCAGTGAGGAGCACTATCAGTACTTGCTCTCGCAATATATACCTGCCTGGCACGGGGTAGTGCAATATCTCCAGGGGGGAGAGGAACTTCTCCCCCTTCTGGGGAAGATGCAGGCGGCACTGGATGCTGGGGACTTTGACTCCATGTACACGGAGTACTCCGGCCTCTTTATGCCAACCGGCAGGCTGTTGGCCAACCCCCTTGAGATGGAGTATGTCAGGGAGACCCCCCAACATTCACTGTCGGAGCAGACGCAGTTGGCCGATATTGCCGGCTTTTACAGGGCATTTGGACTGGACGTGGCTACCAGTACGCCCGAGCGTGTCGATCACATAGCCACGGAGCTTGAGTACATGTACGTGATGGCCCTCAAAGAGGCTACCGCATTAACCGACAAAGATGCGGAAAACGCCTGCATTGTCGTCGATGCCCAACGCAAGTTTATAAATGACCACATAGGTCGCTGGACCGACAAGTTCAGAGACCGAATTACTGCAAGTCAGAGCAGTGACTTCTATGCAGCCCTCGGTGAGACCCTCGCCCTGTGGATCAGCATCGATAAGCAACTGTTGTTTGAAACAGAGTAACGGCAAAAAATGAAGCGAGGGGGCAGTGCTTAACTGTTCCCCCTCTTTAGACGAGAGGATGCTGGTCAGTAGTACACAGTCATCAGTGGGGGGGTAGTGTCTAATCCGTTCTATATACCTCATAACTATGCCTGAGTGGTTTGACTACGCTTCAATGGAGGTACCATGTCTTGCTAGCAAGTTTAGATTTCAGGAAGACTTGATACTGTCAACTTGGGGTATGCTATCGGTTTCGGCATTTCTAATTAACTTCCTTATTTTCTCAACCTCTGCAAAGTAGCTTTCAATCTGCTCAGTCTCATCTGTACCAAACAAGTGAGGGCGATCAAGTAATTTTCTATAGAGATCATAGAACTCAGATTCTCCGTGTCTGAACGCTTTCATCCCTTCGGCAACTTTCATGCCTCTGTGGAGGCTCATAGCCAATGCAACATGGCTAGATATAATAACAATAAGCCATTTAGAGCTCGATTTATCTGTTTGAGGTGCAATGGCACCAATCAGTGGAACAGCCCATGAGGAAAGAATTGTCCAAATCACACAGTAATAATGAAATGATTTATAAACCGAGGCCATTTTCTTCCAAAATCCGAGTGTTCCAGTGAGTCGTGAGTAATGGTCTGAGAGTCGTTTTCTTGCTAAATCAGAAAAGTGCATAGCCGTTTCAAAAGAAGCTCCACCTGGGTTGAGCTCAATCTTAATAATCAACAACCGAATAATAGGAATAAATGTTACCACTGCCAAAAAAAAATACACCAAACATGCTATCAACCAGTAATCTCTTAATACTATTTCTAATTCCGACACTAGGTTCATTTATACCTCTAATATTTCATTATAATTCGGTTAAAACTATTGGACTTTATTATTCAAGAAATCCATTCAACTCCTCTACGGAGGCAGATATTTTTATCAGCTTCTGAAACTCCTCTAATCTTTCTTCAGTCCCGAGGTTTCTGACTCTATCCATAAGCGCACTCCCCTGTTCGGCGTACTTGATCTCAAGCATACCTTCGATTCCTTTAAGCAAACCTTCAATCTTCCCCTCGATTTTTCCTTGCATAAACGCCCCCATCTCATCCTGAGACCTTATCTGCCAATACTCATATACCTTAAGCTCTTGCTTATCCCACAGCATCTCGGTCGCTATCTCGTAGGCCTCCTTTATCTCATCAAAGTTAGCACTCGCAGGTATTAGCTTCAGGGAAGAGGCATTCTTTATAAAATATATCCACTTGTCTATTACATTCTCTATCTCGTTCTCATTCTTTGTAAACTTTGGTAGCTCTATAAAGCTGAATTCCAGGTCTTTTAGCTCCTGCTTAAGGGTTGCAGTGTTTAATATCCGATGCCTTGTTAAATAATCACTCCCCTCAAATATGTTAAAATCCACTATGCCTATAAATATCACTTGTTTTAGATTGGAATAGTCCTCTCCTTTATCAAGTTGATCAACGTAGGCCTTACTTGTATAGTACAACACGCGTTTTTGAAATCCCATTCTCTTTTGAACCTGTATCTCCACGATAAAGGTTACCTTCCTCTTATCTACCGCCCTTATATCCAGGATGGTCTCTTTTAAGTCCGGTATCTCCGGCGCTTGCCAGGGATTCAATATCGTTATGTC
>JADGAE010000242.1 GCA_015232165.1 Nitrospirota bacterium | reverse complement strand
ACAGAAGGGGCAGAACTTCCACTGCTCGTTTCTCTGCATACCGCACTTTGGACATTTGTGTCTGAGGCCGGTGCTACAGTAAGGACAGAAGGTATATTCGGAACTCAGCGGCTCATGACACCTGCTGCAGATGACGATCTCACCCTCAGCGATGGCGGCCGTAACCCTCAGTACCTCTTCCACGGAGGTTATGCCCATCATGATCTTTTTTAGGCCGTCCTCTCTGAGACTATTCATGCCCGATTCCGTCGCCGCACGTGCGAGGGAGTTTTCCGTGGTGGAGTCGTCGTAGATGAGCTTTCTGAGTAAGGAGTTAATCGACAGTATCTCAAATATCCCCACCCTGCCCCTGTAACCGGTGTTGCCACAGGCGTTGCAGCCTGAGGGCTTGTAGAATCGTGCAGTCCGGGTATCTATAGAACCCTTGACCATCAGAAACAAGAGTTCTTCCTCGGATGGCTCATACTGTACCTTGCAGTTGTTACAGAGCTTTCTGACGAGCCTCTGCGCTATGATCCCGTTTAGTGAGGAGGCCAGGAAGTAACTCTTGATCCCCATCCCCTTTAGTCGCGTAACGGCACCAACGGCCGTAGTGGTGTGCAGGGTACTCAGGACAAGATGGCCTGTGATGGATGCCTGTATGGCTATTTCGGCCGTTTCGGGGTCTCTCATCTCACCAACCATTATGACGTCGGGGTCCTGCCTCAGCACCGCCCTCAGAGAAGAGGAAAACGTAAGGCCGATCTTTTCGTTTATGTTTACCTGGGTGATCCCCTTGACGGTGTACTCTACGGGGTTTTCAAGCGTTATGATATTTATCTTGTCGTTTAATATGTGTCCCAGACCGGCATACAGAGTCGAGCTCTTACCGCTTCCCGTGGGACCGGTAACCAGGACAATCCCCTGGGGCTTGTCTATCATGTCCACTACAGAGGTGTGGTCCTTGGCGTTGAGGCCTATTTCGTGTATCGACAGGTTGGCCGCCGTGGGGTCCAACACCCTCATGACTATCTTTTCACCGTAATGCGTGGGCAGTGTCGAGACCCTTAGGTCAACCTCTTTGTTCTCCAGCCTAAGCTTTATCCCGCCATCCTGTGGCACCCTGCGTTCAGCGATATCGAGCTTTGACATTATCTTTATCCTCGATATAGTAGGATTTTGCAGGGTCTTGGACAGGTGTGTAAGGTTGACCATAATACCATCCGTCCTAAGACGTACGCTGTAGTCTTTTTCGGAGGGTTCCAGGTGAATGTCACTGGCGCCACTCTTAATGGCGGTGAGTAATATCTTGTTGACAAGCTTTATCACCGGAGGCGATTCACTCTCAGCCAACAGGCTGCCAACATCAGGGGCTACCTCAATACGATCGCTCTTTATATCCAATATGCCTTCTGTTTTACCTTTGTCTTTGTTGTACTGCCCCTGGAGTTCATCAAAGTCCTCTGCCAGTGTGATCTCACCGTCCTTGTTGCCCAATATCCCTGTATAATATTGTCTGATAGCCTCTCTGATCTCCTTTGGGGTGGACAAGACCACGTCCACGTCTCTGTTGGCGACATACTTTATCTCCCTGATGGCGTCGCTATCCATGGGGTTAGCCATAGCCACTTCAATGGCCCTTTTGTTTATATTTATTGGAAGCAAGACATTTGTAAAGGCTATGTCTCTGCTGATCATTTCGAGGGCCTTATCCGATATCCCTATAGTTTGAAGGTTTACGTATGGCATATTCAACTGCTGTGACAACGCCCTGGCAATGTCCATCTCCGTGGCCAGGTTCAGGTGTACGATAATGTCTCCAAGCTTTTTCTTTGTGGTTTTTTGTTTCTCCAGACACACATTCAGTTGATCGGGGTGCAATATCCTCGCCTCTACGAGCAACTCCCCAAGCTTTGGCATATCCTTGCCATGATAATACTGCTGGATTGCCTTTCTGATCTCCGTGAGCGTTGAGACAACCGGAACAACGTTCTTACCGGTTACAAACGATATGTCCTTTATCGCCCCCACGTCAAGGGGGTCACACATGGCTATGGTTATAGCCCTGCCATCGGTTTTTAATGGAAAGACAAGGTGTTTTTCGGCTATCTTGGCTGGAAGTATCTGCAGGACATCCTTGTCTAGCTCCTCGGTGTCAAGCTCCTTATAATCGTAACCCATGTTTTGTGCCAGACACTGGACGATCTCCATCTCGCTCGTATAACCCAGGTCTGTAAGAACCTTCCCCAGTTTCTGTTTCGTCTTTTTTTGTTCGGCAAGGGCGGTTGATAACTCTATCTTATTAATCACACCTGCCTCAAGTAACACCTCGCCTAATGGCTTCTTTGCTTTCTTTAATTTTACTCCCTGCACACTCATATCACTACCACTCCTATCTTATTTGTGTTAAGTAATGTTTATGCTAACACGATAACAGTTAATTTGTAAACAGGATATATAGTAGATTCCTATTGGATTTAGTACAAACGGTGGCACCACAATCAACGGTGGTTGGCAGGATTTGCGCCACTGTCTTCCTCTTCCACCAGCGAGTAGCTGGTGCTGCGACCTCCGGCAACATCTTTTTTCAGGATGTGGCGTTTGATAAGATCGTAAATGTCTCGCCCTGCTGTGTCTTGTGAGCACCTGGCGATTTTCGCCCATTTGGATGAAGTCAGCTTGCCTTCAAAACCGTCCAACAACCGGTTAATGATGTTGCGTTGACGATCGTTAAAGTTTTCTCCACTATGGCGATCCCAAAAGTCGGCTCTTTTTAGAACATCCCTCAAAATGATTTCGGCGTTGTCAAACGCGCGATCCATGCAATAGAGAAACCATTCCAGGTGTCTGGTGATGTTGAGATCACCCTTTTGGGCGTCTTCGAGATAGTCATAATATTGGCCGCGTTCTTTGCAGATTTGCGATGACATACTGTAGAATCGCTGACTGCTCTGTTCCGAGCGCGCCAACATCATATC
>JADGAE010000241.1 GCA_015232165.1 Nitrospirota bacterium | reverse complement strand
AGAAGTCCCCTTGACCCCATTATTCTTAACCCTAATGTTCTAAACATTTATGCTTTGTTATTTATCGTATTTGCAGTTGGACAACACCTGCTATCTTGAGGTCGGGGAAGACGCGATTATTGATAACGGCAATGTCTTTTTCCGCGTATGTGCCCCCTTCACAGTACGTGTTATAGGCATAGAGGTCAATGTCCACGCCGGAGGTGTCTTTGACCGGTATATTTCCCCGGTCCGACCTGTAGTAGACGGTGTTGCAGTTTTTGGCGTCTTTAACGGCGCTCTTTATATAGTAGAGGGTCATTTGTCTGTATTCTTCAAGGCCGTAGCCATAGTCCATGTTGTGATAATTTTGATACCAGTTGTTGTAGACGCCTTTGAACGAAAAGGACGAGAATGCCTTGGTCATGGCGTTGTATCCGTCGTATGAGAAGAAGTCGGCCAGGATAAATACCGTCATGCCTTTTTGTACCTCGGCGGCAATGGAGTTGGCAAACTCAACGGCCTGTGCCTCTGTGGCGTCAACGGGGTGACTGATACACCGCAGGCGCGAAAAGTATCGGACAAAGATGCAGTTATCCATCCCCATGACAAGGGTGTTTTCCTTCTCCCGTGGGATGTCCTTGTAGAACCTCGCGATGGTGTTGACCTTTCTGTGAAAGGACAGAGCGGGGTAGACGTTGTAAAACAAAAAGACCGCCATCAGTGCAAACGTCCCCCACGTGAGGACTTCACTTAAGGGCCTTCTTATCTTAAGGGCCGACAGGACATTGCCAAACACCGCAACCATCAGCGGGAAAGACAACAGAGACGGCCACAGAAAATGCCGGTATCGCACGACAGTCAGGTTGCACAGGAAGAAAAACAGCAGCAAAAACTGTGCTATAAACACCGCATAAAGGGTCTTCTTTACCCGGCTGGTTTCAAGCGCGGGGAGTATAACTCCAAGGAACTGCCCAAAGAACAACAAGCCCCCAACCCCGTATTTCCAACTACCGACACCCACCGAAAAAATCGGTGAAAACAACCCCTTAAACTGTCCAACGTATGGAGAGGTCGTGGACGTCCACAGGGACTGAAAGTGGTGTGGGTTAAACACCGATACCGTGAGCACGGTTACGATTAGGAATATGGTTATGTTTTTAGCGCCACGCAACAGACTGTCCTTGCTGATGAAATTACCCCACCGAGTGTCGTCTCTGACATTATACACATATATGCTTACCAAAAAGAGAGGCAGAAACATTATCGGCATTTCCTTGCTCAAAATAGCCAGGGCGTAAAAGATGCCCGCCGTGTAGCCGGCGTACCCCGGCACCTTTCTTGATATCAAGAGCAGGGCGGCAAGCATGTACATCAGCACGAGGAAGTCCTCCTTCATGTGCGTAATCGTCATAATGCCCGCTGGGACTGCAAACAAGAGGAGGGTTGACACAGCCGCGGTTGTCCGGTCCGTCAATCCCTTTATCCAGTAGAAATACATAATTAACGTCAACAGTGCGGACAGAATGACGGTAACGGGTAAGGTCATGTAACCAAAGAGCGGAGCCGCTGACAACAGGGAATAGGAGTTAAAGCATCTTGCCTGTGGAAAACACGACAGCTTGGAGGTCTCCTTAAATACCTGCACCGCCTGCATATACTCGGCCGTGTCATAGTGGTAAGGCTCCGTCAGAGCAAACATAAGCATCGTGCAGGTAATGACCGCAAACAATACAATCACCGCAAGGTTCCCGCGTTGTATAATCTTACCCATACGTCCTGGTTTTATTGTCAGACCGTGATACGATTAATCATGGCCTTGACGGCCTTTATCTGGGGGCCTTGGTTGTTGTGGAAATTCGGGCTTTCGTAGCCGAAGAAGTCCCAGCAGCCTGCAGGGTTAATGACGGGGCCGTTTTTGGTCTGCGGATACAACACTATTATATTGTTTGACTCCGCCCACTCGTTAAAACCCGCCCGCTTGTAGAAGATATCGCCAACCCACTCGGGATTCTGCATGCAACCATGAAAGACAACGTGGAGCCTGTATTGCCTGCCTGCCTCGTGGTATGTACTTGGGACATACAGATAGCCGGTGTCACATAGATAGCTGCCGCTATAGAACTCCGCCTGATTAAACGGGATGAACCTTCCCGTTGCCGTTGTTGGCGGGTTTAGTCTTCCATAGAGGTGACGCAACGCCTCCCCGGCACCGCTGTAATTGCAGTTGCTTATAAACGGTAGTTCCTGGGTATTGCAGGGTCTTCCAAAGTTATCCGTTGGCATGCCATGTTGGGCATTTTGTAGCTTTATGTACTTGATGTTGTTGTTGCTTACGAAGTTCTCGTAATACTTGTGCACCAAATCCATGAAGGCAGGGGCCACTATGGTGTCCTGTTGGGCGGCATACAGGTATACGTTTTGGTTGGCCATGTGTGAGGTGGCGTCAATCTTTCCGGCCAAGGCCATTTTCCGCGTTTCATTGAGTGAGGCCGGGAGGTCTATCTGTTCGTTTAAGGAGTCGGTCAGGTTAAATATAAGCTTGTCTATCTCAAAGTTACCGGCCAGGGCCATCTTGTAGACGTCATTGAGGAATCCGGATGGGTTTATCTCTTGATTTAGACACTTCATCATGGCACCAAAGAGCTTGTCCTTTGAGAAGTGGTAATAGGGGGCACCGGAGAAGACCGCGATGCCGTTAAAGTCGGCACTGTAAGTAACATGCACCTGCACCGCCATATGCCCGCCGGAGGAAAACCCCGACAGCGACACCTGCGCCGTGTCAACGTTATACGACTCCAATCTTTGTACTTCCATATACCCGCCGTATCTACATTAGCACATATAACGGTTGTTTGGCAACAATAAAAAAAGGTAATAGTACACCCCCCTAAAAAAAAGAAAGAAAGGGGCGTTTTGTGGCCGGGGTGCCCCACCCCCTCCGCTGTCACAGCGACGTTACCGCGCCCCCTTCAGAACCCCCTGCAAGGGGAG
>JADGAE010000240.1 GCA_015232165.1 Nitrospirota bacterium | reverse complement strand
CCCCCTGCAAGGGGACCAGTCCCCTTGACCCCATTATTTCACACTCAATTATAATACCTGAAAAAACCTATGTCATTTCAGTATACTAACATATGGATAAAGATGTTATCAATCACGGTAAATTTATACTCCATTGCCAAAACGTCCTCCCACCCTAATCTTATAGCGCGTTTATATCGCATGCAATACAAAAAAAAGGAGGGTAACATCGTTGTACGAGCGGAGTCGCCCCTTTTTTTTATTACAGCCAAATGCGATTGCCCTGTCCCCCCACTTAATTAGTAATGCGCATGGAGGCATAATTTTGTTATACTATCCTGAGCGATGGTATTTGAATATTTAGTAAGACCGATATGCCTGTTGGCCGCACAGTGCAAAGACCAGGCGACAGAGACAAAGGTGCCCGGAGGGATACTCACCAGTCGACTTGAACTGATGTCACATGTCAGATGGCACGCAGGTGGGGTCGGTGAAATTTAAATCATTGAAAAATTTTCTCACATATGTCTACTATATTATCTGCAGGAATTTCATGGTCAGGACTGGTGGTTTAATACTTTTGTTGATTGTAGTGTTTGCAGGTGCGGCGTTGGCAGGCGACTCGTCGATAACTGTGCATTGCTCCGAGCAAAGCGGCATGGTAAGGGTAGTCTTTGAATCAGACAGTGAGCCGTTGATAGAGCAGTCAACCGTCTCGGAGTCCTACAGCCTTGTAAAGATATCCTTCAGCGAACCATTTAACTATAAGGGCGGTGCAGTGCCGGCATCCGTAAAGATATACAAGAAGGAAGACAGCCTCTTTCTCAATGTCAGAAACCTCCAAAAGATAAAGTCTATACGTCTGTCCTCTCCCCCGCGCCTGGTGGTAGACGCCTACGTGACCGAGCAAAAGAAGGTCTCTCCCTCGGATATGCCTCAGACTGATACAAAAGACCTGCGCGGTTTTGTCCTTATGCTCGATGCCGGACACGGCGGCAGTGATACTGGTATCATCGGAGGGCAAGTCAAAGGAGAAAGTCTCCTGACGCTCTCTATTGTCAATGACCTATACAAGCAGCTTACCCCCAAGGTACAAAAGGTCTTGCTGCTCAGAAAGGACGACGTCTACCTGTCATTTGAACAAAGACTTGCCGATGCCGCAAAGACAAAGATAGACGTGTTTCTTAGCATACACATGACAAATAAAAAACACTGTAGCATCTTTATCAGTAAGACTCCGGCTAACGTCTCCTCAAAAGAGATCAAGTACGATCCCGCCTTGGCACAGAGCGCCTACATTGAACGCAGCAGAGTGCTGGCACACGCCACCGGAGAGGCAATAAAGGAACTAACACACCTGGACGTCGTATACGTGGAGGCCCCCATGCCCATGCTCTCTGCCATAAGGGCACCGGCTATCATGATCGAACTACCCATTGCAACACCATATAGCGCTGAGATTATCAACTCTCTTTCAGCCTCAATCGTTAAGGCATTGGCGGGTTATGCGCAAAGGTAAGCTCATCTTGATCATAATAATATCGCTCCTGTTGTTGTGTGCGGGTGCGGTGGCTTATTATTTCTTTGTATGGCGCGATGACGGTCAGACCCCGTCTCAGAACATAGTAGCCAGAGGTGAGCAGGACAAAATATTGGATAACAGCATCGAGCTAAAGATATTCTACCCGGAAGGGACGGGGCTAAAAAAGATTAATATAAAGACCAAACAGACCTTTGATTCCATAAAGACGGCAGAGGTGGCATTAGTCGAACTATTTGCCGGTAAAAGCATACCAAACAGAAGCGGCATACCATCGGATGTAAAGCTGCTTGGCTTGTACTACGGCATTGATAAAATACTATACGTGGATGCCTCCGGCGAGTTGCAGAGAAACTTTCATGGCGATACAATGGCGGAGCTGCTGCTGCTTAAGAGCATTTATGAGACCGTCGTCAACAACATGGAGGCTGATGACGTAAAGGTGCTTATAAACGGTACGGAAACGGAAAGCCTCGGAGGACACTTCTATTTAAAATATCCGCTAAAAAGGATCGTGACACAGGAAATCGTAGTAGATGGATCACACAAGTCTGGCTGACAGACCTATCGGCATATTTGATTCCGGTATAGGGGGGCTTACGGTGTTGCGGGAGTTGCACCGACAGTTGCCTGCCGAGAGTACCATCTATCTTGGAGATACGGCCAGGGTCCCCTATGGCATACGTTCCCCCGAGACGGTCAAGAGGTACTCCATGCAAAACAGCATGTATCTTATGGATATGGGTATAAAGCTCCTTATAATCGCCTGCAACACCTCGTCCGCCATAAGCCTGTACAGCATAAGAAACACGCTCGACATACCCGTCCTGGGGGTGATTGAACCCGGGGCCAAGGCCGCCGTCGCCGCCACGCGAAACGGCACTATCGGGGTTATTGGCACAGAGGTCACGATTAAGAGCGGGGCCTATCGACGCGCCATACACAGTCACAATGGCGGGGTAGTTGTCTACGAGCAAAGTTGTCCGCTGTTTGTCCCGCTTGTGGAGGAGGGGTGGCTAAACGACGAAATCACCGAGGCCGTTGCAAGGAAATACCTCAAGGACCTTATGCGTTCGGGCATAGACACACTCGTCCTGGGATGCACGCACTATCCGCTGCTTAAGGGGGTGCTTACAAAGGTCATGGGCAGCAACATTGTCCTGATAGACTCCGGTATAGAGAAGGCCAAGAACGTCAAAAACATCCTAAAAGACCTCAATCTCCTAAAGAGGGACAATAAAAATACCTTCAGAAAATACTACGTCACCGACAGTCCCGACAGGTTTATCGACGTTGGCAGGAGGTTTCTGAGCGAACCGATAGAGGACATAACCAGCATAGAGTTGACTTCGTTAGAGATGGCCATTTGAGGGTCAGACGGGTGCATAAACTTTTCATGGGGAAGATGGGGTCAAGGGGGCCGGCCCCTTTTATGCCAGTGCGGCTCGCACCTTGCAGG
>JADGAE010000239.1 GCA_015232165.1 Nitrospirota bacterium | reverse complement strand
TCTGAAGGGGGCGCGGTAACGTCGCTGTGCGAGCGGAGCCGCCCCTTTTTTTTTTGAACCGTGCAATACAAAGAAAGAATGGAGGGCTTTGCCCTATTGGCGCTCCAGGACGCTCCTGGCTCCCTCAGCCCCCCCCCACCCCTTCCTCAGCCTTGTACGCTGCAGTAGGCGGCGTTATAGTCCTGGAGTTCGGTGATCGTGGGGGTTTCGCCACACACGGGACATTTTGGGTTTTTGGGAACCTTGACCTTTCTGAACGTCGTCTTTAGGGCATCAATTATCAGTAGTGTATTTTTAAGGACGTCGCCCTTATCGAGGATCAGTTTGAGGACCTCCATTGCCTGCAACCCCCCGACGATACCCGGTAAGACACCCAAGACCCCCGCCTCCTGACACGACGGCACCAGTCCCGGGGGCGGCATCTCCTCAAACAGACACCTGTAGCAGTGTCCCTGCCGCGGCAATATCGTTGTCACCTGACCCTCAAACCGCAGGATCGCACCACTGACCAGTGGCTTGCTGGCTATCACGCAGGCATCGTTTACCAGGTAACGTGTCGGGAAGTTGTCGCTGCCGTCAACTACGATGTCGTAGTCCTCGATTAGTTCCAGGATGTTGTCGCGAGTCAGGCGCTGTTTCATGGCGATGATCTCGACTTCGGGATTGAGGGCATTAAAGGTGTCCTTTGCAGACTGCACCTTTGGCATCCCCAGTGTCTTGGTGCTGTGTGCGATCTGCCTTTGCAGATTGCTTAATTCGACGTGGTCGTCATCTATGATGGCAAGCCTGCCCACACCCGCAGCCGTTAAGAAATATCCAACCGGAGAACCCAGTCCGCCAGCACCAACCAAAAACACCTTGGCCGCAGCTATCCTGGCCTGACCCTTGCCGCCAACCTCTGGCAGGATTATATGACGACTATAACGCAATATCTGATCTTCAGTGAAATCCATAATGCCCTGACCTACTCCCTTTCCTTTCTGATTAACAGTATCCAGTCCTTGTCATTGATCTTATCAACCTTCAAGACTTTATGTCCGTGGTCCTGCATCGACTTGGGTATGCTCACCGATGCCTCCTGATAGTCAAGGACGATCTCGAGCACCTCTCCGGCACTCATCGCCTCAATGGCCAGCTTGGACTTTACAAACGTATAGGGGCAATGCAGCCCCCGTATATCTATTCTCTTATTGGGTATGATATCTTCCATTATTATTCCTTGCCCTCCACCCTTATAAACTTAGTCGTATCGGCCACAACGGGTAGTTTGTCTATTTTTGCAACGGCGTCCAGGACGTCTCTTTCGCGCGCCTTGTGAGTCAGAACGACAAGCGGGATGGCCTCCCCCGCCCTTCTCTCCTTCTGGATCACCGCCGAAATGCTTATGTCATGGTCGCCAAGGACTCCGGATATCCTTGACAGGACACCGGGCTTATCCAGGACCGTGAATCTAAAATAGTACATTGAGTACACGTCTTTGATGTCTTTAATCTTAAGAGACGATGCGGTATCTTGTCTGAGAGTGTGGTGATATCCCCTGGCTATATCTATGATGTCGCTGACGACGGCACTCCCGGTGGGCATATCCCCTGCCCCCCTGCCGTAGTACATGGTTTCGCCCACGGCATCACCGATGACGTAGACGGCGTTGAGGACATCGTCAACCTGTGAGATAAGGTAGTCATCGGGGATCATTGTTGGATGCACCCTGAGTTCTATTTCGCCATTGATGTTTTTGGTGATGGCCAGGAGCTTGATCTTGTAACCCAGCTCCGTTGCAAACTGGATATCAAGCGGTGTAATGGCCGTAATGCCCTCCTTGTGTACCTTGTCGTAGGACAGTTCAATACCGTAGGCAAGGCAGGACAGCAGGGTCAGTTTGTGTGCCGTATCGATGCCCTCTATGTCGAATGCAGGATTGGCCTCGGCATAGCCAAGTGCCTGGGCCTCTTTAAGGGCAGCCTCAAAGCTGATCCCCTCCCTGGTCATCTTTGTCAGGATGTAGTTGGAAGTCCCGTTGATGATCCCATAGATGGCGGCGATGTTGTTGGCGGCAAGGCCTTCCCTGAGTACCTTGATTATTGGGATACCTCCGGCCACGGCGGCCTCAAACCCTATGGTTCTGTTGTGTCTGAGGGCCTCTGCAAATATCTCGTGTCCTTCCTGTGCAAGCAGGGCCTTGTTGGCGGTTACGATGTGTTTGCCTTGTTTGATTGCATCTATGATAAATGTCTTTGCCGGCTTAAAGCCGCCTACCAGCTCTACGACCACGTCGATCCCGGGGTCATTGATGATCTCATAGGCATCCGTGGTCAAGACCCCCGTAGGGATGTTGACCCCCCTGTCTCTTTTGATGTCAAGGTCGGCGATTTTTTTTAGCTTAATCTCAATGCCTGTGCGTTTCTTTATCAGCCCGCCCTGTTGCAGGAGTATCCTTGCGGTGCCGCTGCCGACCGTGCCAAATCCGATTATGCCAACGTTTGTCATTTGCCTAGTAACCTCCTGATCCCCTTTGTGGCCTGCTTGATCCTGTGTTCGTTTTCAACCAGTGCAAAGCGCACGAAGTCGTCACCGCCCTCGCCAAAGCCTATGCCCGGAGCCACGGCCACCTTTGCCTCCGTCAGCAGGAGCTTACTGAACTCAAGCGATCCCATCTTTCCGAACTGTTCCGGTATCCGTGCCCATGCAAACATGGTTGCCTTTGGCGGTGGGACATGCCATCCGGCCTTATGGAGGCCATCAATTAGAACGTTTCGTCGTTTTTCATAAGTGGCGCATATCTTTTCCACGATGTCCTGTTTTTCGCGAAGGGCTACGATAGAGGCTATCTGTATGGGTTGAAACATCCCGTAGTCCAGATAGCTCTTGAGCTTTGTAAGGGCGCCGACGATCTCCCTGTTACCGCTGCAGAATCCAACGCGCCAGCCGGCCATGGAATAGCTCTTGGTCATCGAAAAAAACTCAACCCCTACGTCGATGGCTCCCTTTGCCTGCAAAAAGCTCGGTGCCTTATAGTCGTCAAAGA
>JADGAE010000005.1 GCA_015232165.1 Nitrospirota bacterium | reverse complement strand
CTGCAAGGGGACCAGTCCCCTTGACCCCATTATTTCACACTCAATTATCATGCCTGAAAAAACCTGTGTTCCTCTCCTTTTTATTCTATATCACATTCAAACCAGCTCAGTTCAAATCCTTTGTAATCTATTGCGTTTATCCATATATATTTCTCAGAGCACTCTCCTATCCGCCTGATACTCATTTTTCCCTCCTTATAAGTCTTTATGTCTCCTCTTAAAAAAGCATTGACACCAAAAACAATAGAGTCAGCGCTACCATGATTATCGTCGTACCCCATGCGATCCAGTTAAAGGTTTTTCTGTTTACATAGTCTCCCATGAGGTCTTTTTTGTTAATAAGCAGGAGCATAAAGACCAGCACAAAGGGCAGCAAGACGCCGTTGACCACCTGAGACATCCACATGACGGCAATCAGCGGGATACCAGGCAGCATGACGATCATGGCGCCAATGACGATAAAGACCGTGTATAGTGTCATAAAGATGGGTGCATCGCGAAAGCTTTTGTTGACGCCGGCCTCAAAGCCCATTCCTTCACATATGGAGTATGCCGTTGCCAGGGGTAGTATGGAGGCCGAAAACAGGGAGGCGTTGGCCAGGCCAATTCCAAAGAGTATCGAGGCATAGCGGCCTGCCATTGGTTCAAGTGCCACGGCAACATCCTTGGCGGTGTCTACGTGGGCGCCGGCTTTAAAGAGCGTTGCCCCGCAGGCAACAATGATAAACAACGCGATTATGTCCACCATGAAACATCCAAAGACCACGTCTATGCGGGAGGCCCAGTATGTCTCTTTCTTTATCCCCTTTTCTACGATCGAGGACTGTAGGTAGAACTGCATCCACGGTGCTATTGTCGTCCCGATCATCCCGATCAGCATTACAATATAGGCCGTGTCAAACCTGAAGGACGGCCTGAACATCTCCGTCGCCACTTGCGACCACTGCGGTTTGGCCATAAACGCCGCCGGTATATACACCAGGTAGACCACACATACCGCCAGAAACACCTTCTCTACGATTTGATAGGTGCCCTTTACAACAAGCAACCAGACAAGCAGCGCCCCCAGTGGAACGGAGATATATTTGTTGAGGCCAAAGAGTTCGTTGCTGGCCGCCCAGCCAGCAAATTCTGCCGCCGTGTTGCCGATGTTTGTCACGGACAGGGCCAACATGAGCCAGAAGGTCGTCTTAACGCCGTAGTTTTCACGTATGAGTTCGGCAAGCC
Source organism: Nitrospirota bacterium (assembly GCA_015232165.1). GTDB lineage: Bacteria > Nitrospirota > Thermodesulfovibrionia > Thermodesulfovibrionales > Magnetobacteriaceae > Magnetobacterium. The sequence continues at coordinate 23,980 of JADGAE010000005.1, read as the reverse complement.
CCTTGCCGGTAACCACACCCATCCGTGAAGACATCTCCTGAACCACGATAAGCGCTATTGTTATAGGTAGCAGCGACCACAACAGGGAATAGCCAAAATGCGCCCCCGCAAGGGAGTAGGTCGTAATCCCTCCGGCATCGTTATCAACGTTGGCCGTTATGACCCCGGGGCCTACGATTGACAAGAGTATTATAAAACTACGCCAACGGTTCGTCATGCAGTTTCAAGCCCGTGACGCAGAGACGACCTCTCCGGTAGACAACGCAAAGAACCAACCATATTGGGCAACGTGCAAGGGCACGAAGGCATCCGTAAGGCTAAGGTATCAGGCGGGTATTAATCCATTGGTTGCCGGCAGACAGCCCTCACTGCCATCCATGATTTTTACGTCCTTTTAATCTTTATTTTTGTATATTTAACCTGTACTATGTTAAAAAAAACAAACCTGCAAAGTCAATACGAGAGGCGAGCCGCCCCTGTCTAAAATGGACAGAGTCCTTCTCCCTTTTTCTTTTCAAAGCACACACCACTTTTTTATTTCAGACTCTTTAGAAGGTTTTCCGCCTTTTCCAGTTCTCTGCCGATGTAGATGGCGTGACCGATGTCTGAGATGGCATGGTCGTGTTTTAGTTCATACTGGATACGTTCCGCCTTTTTGCTCTTGTACCTGGCGATGACGTTGCCCTCGTAGACGTGGGTGGCTACGATAAGGCCGTCTTCCACCTTTATGTCGAACTGCCCGTGTGGGTCGGGGGTGAACTCAAACCGCTTTTCCTTGACGACCCCTAAGACGCGTTCGTGGTCGGCGGTGTTGATGCTTATAGAGTGGCTTATTATCGTGACGGCCCCCGGGGGTATGTCAACACCCCTGCTGATAACGTCCTGGACCTTCATCAGGCCGTAAAAATTTTGCAGCCAGGCATCTACTGCATTGTGGGTACGGAAGGTGGCATTGAGGGTAAGTTTGCCATCAAAGACCCTCAGGAAGATGGAGACCATGCACGGTCTGCCCCGGAGTATTGTGAGGTCTGAGCGTGCATCCCACAGGCCAATAAAGGCACCCCTGTCCTGGGGGTTGTCCCTGAGTCGCTTGATGCACTCCGATATGGAATCGACACCAAACCAGGCGTTTATACGGTTGCCGTAGTTGTATGTCTCATCGCCCCTGATATCGGGACTTAACAGCCGCTGCTGATACCGGTGAAATGTCTCAAGTTCAAAGCCATACCGCGCAAGGAGTTCGACGGGTTCTTCGGCGGGTCTTTCGACGACCACCTTGACGTTTTGCAGCTCCTTACGATTGCCCTTCTTTGCACCAAGGTTTACAACGGGGGCAAAGCGATGCAGACAAAAGACAAGCTCCTTCCATGCCTCCAGGGGCGTCTCCCTAATGATCGTAAACCCCCTGTGATTGCACGGGAAAGAGGCCACCTGTGGCTCCGTCAGCTCGAGCCTGACCCTCTCTGTATCGACAACACCGCAATTGTCAAATCCGGCAGAGCGAAATAACCCTAACAGCCTCTTGTCGAAATCAGCCTCGGTTATGTCTCCCAGGGAGAGCACGGTTGGGGGATTCTTGAATAGCCCCGGGGATATCCGTGCGTCTATCAGACGGTTGGTTGCTATGATCCTGTTGTGTTGCACCCCCAGGGAGGTATGTGCCTCAACGCCTCGTGCAAAGAATTCCTCCAGCTCCTGCCGTGACCCGGAGCGATCATTGCCGCAGACCACAAGAAATGTGATCTGTGGATTGTACAGGAGGTTGACCAGGAGGTGTTTGAGGCCGTTTCCGTAGAGGTTGCCAAATACCGCAATGGGTGAGGTATCAGGGGCAAGGTCAATGTCGCATTCTTCAAATCTCCTGCGCACTCTGGAGCGTTCAGACCACAACGTAACAACTCCCACACAACCACAGGGGTTTACAATGTCCAGGGACTCCCTGAAATACAGGGGCTGAAAGTCACTTCTTTTTTCCGGCACTACAGTCTGACCCGCGCGGCTTTCCAACATTATCGAAGGCCGAATTGAAGTTCCTGTAGAGGCTCTTGTAGTTCTTAATTCGGTGCCACTTCTTCAGGAAGTCCTCACTTAGGTTATCGACAATAGCGACCTTATCCCACCCTCCTGGTATCGGATAGGCATAGTAGGGCAGCCCCTTGGGCACCCCCCTGACAAACACCACCTGCGGGATCGCCCAGTCCAGGCGCGCAACGTAGCAGCGGTGCATGCCGTCGTTGACGATGTTGACCACGGAGCCGTCCCGCTCTATTGACTCCTCAACGATAATCGGCAGGAGGTCTATGGGGGTATCCTCGCCCTCTATCCACATCTTGACGTAGCCGTCAAGGTTAAAGATATCGATCCCCTCTGCCTGCAACGCCCACTTTAGTTCCCTGACCTCCTTAAGTATCTCCGAGCAGACATAGTACTGAGGCGGCATGAGACAACCGGTAGAGAGTCGCTCTAGCGAAATAAAGGCATCCTTATAGGGATACACACCCTTGTCCGTAAACAGGGAAACCCTCCTTAGTCTGTCAATAAGCTCATCCTCAGAGAAACGCTCAATCCTGGTGATATGCAAAGTCCACCTCCAATATGGTTATAAGGAGGGGGTATAAGGGATGGGACAGGATGGTCTGCCACAAACCGCCCTCCTTGTTTTCTTTTTTTTAAGCCTTCAACCTTCCGACTATTTCGTCGGCCACGTTGGAGGTGCCTATGGCCGTGGGGTCATCGGGGGAGGGTTTCATGTCGTAGGTGACGAACCTGCCTTCCCTGATGAGGTCTGCGATGGTGTTATCGAGCCTTGATGCCTCCTCTTTGTGCCCCATGTAGTGCAGCATCATTACACCGGAGAGCATCATGGCCATCGGATTGACCTTGTTGAGGCCCTTGTACTTGGGGGCGCTGCCATGCGTTGCCTCAAATACCGCAACACCCGAGCCAATATTGGCCCCGGGGGCCAACCCCAGGCCGCCAATCAGACCAGCCGCAAGGTCCGACACTATGTCGCCATAGAGATTTGGCAGCACCAGGACATCATAAAGCTCCGGCTTCTGAACAAGCTGCATACACATGTTGTCTATGATCCGGTCCTCAAACTCTATATCGGAATAGGACTTGGCCACCTCCCTTGCAACCTCCAGAAACAACCCGTCGGAATGCTTCATGATGTTGGCCTTGTGGACTGCCGTGACCTTCCTGCGGTTGTTGTTGCGTGCATAATCGAAGGCAAAGCGGACTATCCGCTCGGTACCATAGACCGATATGGGCTTGATGCTGACACCCGAGTCGGGGCGGATTGACTTGCCGGACTTGACCGCTATGAAGTCGATCAGCTCCGTCGTGACTTTGGCATCCTTCTGAAACTCAATGCCTGCATAGAGGTCCTCGGTGTTTTCCCTGACAACGACCAGGTCTACGTTTGCATAGATGCTCCTTGCCCCCGTGTAGGATTTGCAGGGTCTAAGGCAGGCATAGAGGTCAAGTTCCTGTCTTAGCGCCACGTTTATACTCCTGAAGCCCGTCCCCACCGGCGTGGTGACGGGACCCTTAATGGCAATCTTGTTGTCCTTGATGCTATTGATGACCCTTTGAGGCAAGGGCGTACCCTCGGTCTCATAGACGTCCGCTCCGGCGTTCTGGATGTCCCAATCTATCTTGACCCCCGTGGCATCGATCACCCTCACCACGGCCTCCGATACCTCCGGGCCAACACCATCGCCAGGTATTAGGGTCACCCTGTGCGGATCGCTCCTTACAGTCGCTGGGGATGGCTCTATAGACATACCTTTAGTATCTCCCTCACCTCATCAGGATTACTGGCGATAAAGCGCAGCTCGTCATCCGTCAGGGGCTTCTGCGTATGCAGGTTGGCGTACTGCACGAGTTCAAGGACATCACGTGCCTCCTCGTCGGTGGCAAAGTATACCCCGAGGTTATCGTAGACGTGTCTGAACCCCTTGATACCGCCATATGCCCCGGTGGTTATAACCCTGCCGGTCTGAAGCAGGTCAGGCTCTCCGCGGCCGACATCCTCGGGGTCATAGAGTTCGTAGTTTCTCCTGTCTTTCAGGGCACCGTCTGCGTGGATGCCGGATTCGTGTGCAAAGGCGTTTGCCCCCACACCGGGCTGATTGATTGCTATGGGCAGCCCAAAGGCATACGAGGCATACTTGGCCAACCGCCAGGACAGCTTCAGATTAACGCGGTCACCAAGGGTGGTATTGTCCCTGAAGTAGGGCGAAAAGCGCAGGGCCAGGAGTATTGATACCAGGTCTGCATTACCGGCGCGCTCTCCATAGCCGTTTACGGTGGTATTGATGTATGTGTCAATCCCGCACTCAAGCGCTGCCCGTGCACCGGCAATGGAGATGGCCTCGGCCATTCCAAGGTCGTTGTGACAGTGCATCTCGATAGGAAATCCGGTCTTTTCGGAGAGCTTTTTTATGTTTTCATAAATGGATATGGGGCCCTCCGTACCCAGGGTGTCACAGTAGCGGAACCTGTCTGCGCCGGCCTCCTTGCCTGCCAGGATGAACTCCTCGAGCCTTTCAAGCTCGGTTCGGGAGGCATCTTCGGCATTGACGCCTATGGTCTCGATCCCTTGTGCCCTGGCCGCCTTTACGGACTCCGACATGCCCTTGACCACATCGGCAAAGCTCTTCTTGCCCTGGAACTTCCCGCGAAGGAGGATGTCGGAGGTGGAAGCGGATATGTTAAGGTGCTTTATCTTTGGACAATTCTTAAATGTAAGCTCTATATCCTCCATGACTGCCCTACACCAGCCTTCAAGATGTATGTTTTTTATTACCCCTTTTTCATACAACTTAAGGTTTGCGTTTATATATCCTATCTCATGCCGTAGGGTGGGAAACCCTATTTCGCTCTGGTATAGGCCCATCTCGTCAAGATAGACGTTCAACATCGTCTTTGACAGTTTGGGCAACAGTATCCGAGACGTCTGAACACCGTCACGGTTGGTTACGTCAATTATGTGTACTTTATTCGCCATTGGCCACCTCTTTCTTTAAAATTTTAAGATAATACTATAACAGTCAGGGGCGTTAAATATCAAGATGTCTGTCGTGTTTCGTGTTGGTTGCACAAGAAAGTTATGGGCGCCTTGAGAAAAAAAAGGGAGAAGGACTCTGTCCTTCTCCCTCAGACCCTCATCCTGCAAGGGGACCAGTCCCCTTGACCCCGTAAAGGACATCTTGTTTGCCCACCAAAAATTTATGCACCCGTCGTGTTTCGTGTTTGGTGCACAAGAAAGTTATGGGTAATGGATTCCTGCTTGCCCCTGTATGTCGCCAGGGGCAGGACCCATGTTCGCGTCAGGGGCAGGCACGGATGGGTGTAAAATGACATTTTCTGTCATTCCTGCGCAAGCAGGAATCCATAGTCTTTAAAGCCATGAAGTTAATTTTGCCATGCTTTTTAAAGAGGATGGGGGCATAAAAAGTGGTTACTTTTCATTTCCTGTGGGTAACTCAACTTACGGTTAGCGGCCAACGGGAGCGGGTGGTACAATCTACCGCTTTATCCTTTATAGGCTTTCTCTCGAAAACAATGGGATTAAAGGCGCCATGATAAGGCTTACTATTGCTCATCGCATAACATAACATAGGCGGGGTTGTTAATCTTACCCACTAAAAGTTGGAAAGAGCCAACTTTCTGTCTATACTGAAATGACACAGTTTTTTTCAGGCATGATATTCTGAAGGGGGCGCGGTAACGTCGTTGTGCGAGCGGAGTCGCCCCTTTCTTTCTTGTATGCAGGCAATTTTGATACCCGAAAAAAACTCGAATCCGATCAGTCTATGTACTTATGACATTGTCAAACTATTTAGTCTATAACTTACCGCCGGAGTGGGTGCTTAGAGCCAAACTCGATCTGAATGGTGATGGCAAGACACCAACACGGACGATGTTGTTGCCTTGATAATGGATGGTGCCAACATATCATCCAGAGACTTATGTTCCTACAAAATGGCAGAGACACCAATTCGCGCTCTTTCAATTTCCGTCAATGAGGGGGTATACTATTAGGGGTATTTGGTTATGAGAGATTTTTGGAAAAGCGGGGACCCGTATGCATGGTTAACGGGGGCGGCGTTGGTGTTTAGTCTGTTGATGGTTGGGGGGTTGCTCTTACTTATAATAACCAAGGGGCTGGGATTTTTCTGGCCGTCACGGGTTGTTGTAATTACGTTAAAGGACGGCTCCAAATACATGGGACAGGAGGCCGGCTCCGAGTTCATCCCAACGCCCGAGGCGCGTGACAGCGCAAAAAAATACCGGATACGCCTGAAGATCGGAAATCGCGACATCTACGGTCTCGACTTCAAGTGGACAAACAACGACGAAATTGCAACCACCACCTATCCACCCGATGCACTTGTCATAGAGAGAACCGAGTGGGGCAACATGTACGGCTTTATAACGGCAATTAAGGACGGCGAAAAGACCCTTGGCGTCCAGGACGCCTCCACGGACATGCTAAAGACACTTCTGCCGGAAAACAAGAAGCTCAGGAAAAAAATCACCGCAATCGAAAAAGACGACCTCGGAGGTATAAGCACCCAGATAGAGCAATTGCGCCTGCAATTGAACACCCTCGAAAAAGAAGGTAAACAATCCCAGACCCAACGTGTCAAGTCCGACATCGAGGCCCTTGAAAAACGCTACAACGACAAGGAGTTAACCCTCGTGAAACTCAAACAATCCCTTGGCGCTATCCATGTGGTCATCCGGAGTGTAGATGGCATGGTAAAGGAGCTCCCCATGGGTTCCGTGGTCAGGGTCTATGAGCCAAACAACATGGGGGTGCCGGCCAAGACGGGGGTCTATGTCTCCAAGTTCTGGGAGTTTATTTTGGAGCAACCGCGCGAGGCCAACACGGAAGGCGGTGTGTTTCCCGCCATATTTGGGACCGTCTTTATGGTGCTTGTCATGAGCATAGTGGTCATGCCCTTTGGTGTGCTAGCCGCGGTCTATCTGAAGGAGTACGCCAGACAGGGGCTGATGGTCAAGATCGTGCGCATATGCGTAAACAACCTTGCGGGTGTGCCTTCGATGGTGTTCGGGGTGTTTGGTCTGGGGTTTTTCATCTACGGCATAGGCGGGACGATAGACGTGTTATTCTTTAAGAGTTCTCTGCCAACGCCCACCTTCGGGACGGGTGGGGTGTTGTGGGCGTCCTTGACGTTGACCCTCCTGACGCTGCCCGTGGTCATAGTGTCAACCGAGGAGGGGCTGGCCGCCGTCCCACAGGATATAAAGTACGGGTCGCTCTCATTAGGTGCAAACAGGTTTGAGACCCTCATTCACATAATCATCCCTGCCGCCATGCCGGGGATACTGACGGGACTGATACTGGCCATTGCCAGGGCGGCCGGTGAGGTGGCCCCGCTGATGCTGACGGGTGTGGTAAAGCTGGCGCCGTCGCTGCCCATTGACACAAACTTCCCGTTCGTACACCTGGAGAGGAAATTCATGCACCTGGGGTTTCACATCTACGACGTGGGCTTTCAATCGCCAAACGTTGAGGCAGCCAAGCCTATGGTCTATATGACCACGTTTCTGCTAATCGTGATCGTGGTTTTTTTGAATTTGACGGCCATCAGAATCAGAAACCACCTGAAGAAAAAATACACATCATCGGTTTTTTAAGTGATTCAATGGCAAAATGTAGGGAGGTTTAATGGACACGGACATACAACAGCAGCCACAGTCCAACGACAATAGCGAGCAGGGGTATCCTGCCGCAAAAAAGGAGCGCAACGATATACTCATCGAGTGTGTAGACCTTTCCCTGTACTACGGGGACAAGAGGGCGTTGATCGATGTCAATCTCGATATCCCCAGGCACTGTATAGCGGCCTTTATCGGCCCTTCCGGATGTGGCAAGTCTACGCTCCTGCGCTGTATGAATCGTCTCAACGACCTGGTCGAGGGCGTCACCATAGCGGGAACAATAAAAATAGACGGTGTGGATATATATCACCCCAACTATGATGTCACCAGTCTGCGGCGCAACGTTGGGATGGTCTTTCAGAAATCCAATCCATTTCCCAAGTCCATATACGACAACATAGCCTATGGCCCGCGCATAGGTGGGATCACAAAGAAGTCGCAGCTCGATGAGATCGTACAGAGGAGCCTCCACCGCTCCGCCCTCTGGGAAGAGGTCAAGGACCGTCTCGATGACAGCGCCCTGGGTCTCTCGGGCGGGCAGCAGCAGCGTCTGTGCATTGCACGCGCCATTGCCGTAGAGCCAAAGGTGATTCTCATGGATGAGCCCTGCTCGGCCCTCGACCCCATCTCAACGGAAAAAATAGAGGACCTCATGATCTTGCTCAAGGAAAACTACACCATCCTGGTCGTCACACACAACATGCAGCAGGCCGCCCGTGTCTCAGACTACACAGTGTTTATGCTTCTGGGCAAGGTCATAGAATTCGACCTCACAGACAATATATTTCAAAACCCCTCACAAAAAGAAACGGAAGCATACATCGGAGGCCGCTTCGGATAAAAAAAAACAAGGATGCGGCTCCACCCTCTTGATGCGACAGGGGGTGAGAGAATTGCAAGTGAGCGGGGTGGCAACGTCCGCTCAATTTGGAAGCAACGTTCACCGGTCTATAGAAAGGGTGTATCTCCCTTTGTAGCCATGAAGGAGCGCCAGGCAAGGAAGTACATGTAATGACAGGGACGTTTCAGGACGTATTGCTCCAGGCGGTTCACAAACAACTGTGTGGCGTATCTGATATCAGCCTCTTTGTCCGTGCTGGTCTTGTACTCCAACGGGGGCTCTATGATCATTGTATTGCCGGCGCCTTTGTTTCTGAGCATAAACACCGGCAGGATGCAGCAGCCGGTTCTCAGGGCCATGTCAATGGCACCCGTGGGAAAGTGGGCCTTTCTGCCCAGGAAATCCACATCTACCGTCTCCTTGCCACCACCGCCGTCTATGGCGATCCCCAGGAACTCGTTTCTCTTTAGGCACATAAACGCCTCCCTCAGAGAGCCGAATATGTTTATGTGTTTAACGGGCAGGGACTGTTCGTTTCTCCACTTGTACCTGAGCATCACCTTTTCCACGAGAGTTGACTTCATCTGCGGCAGACGCTCAATCCACACCGTGGCCGGTGCACTCATCTGACACATCCGATGCCCCGTGTATCCAATGGCCGGCATAACCATCTGATTGGCCCCAAAGTGTGCAAATAACAGCATCGTCCCGCGGCCACCCTTGACGCCCTCTTCAAGGTGTCGTGCGCCAACGCACTTGACCAGGTGGTGGATGTTGTCCTTGTTGAGCCGAGGATAGAGATACACCTCCATTTCGCTCTGAAAGAATCCCTCAAGCGTGCGTTTTACGATCATGTCTATCCGCGATCGGGTTGCCCCCGGAAACAGACGCTTAACTTCCATTTGGACCATCAGGCGCTTGTCCCTGGCCACTATAAAGGCCGCACGTGAAATGACCCCGGCAACAAGGTATGCCATCCTAAAGGGGAATATCGCACCTACGGCACGCAAAAAAAAGAAATATGCCAATTTTAAAACACTGTTTAACATAACCCCTACGTTATCTTCAACCGGCTCATAATATACAACTATATCATAGTCCGGATTGGATTTTCAAAATTACGCTATCCTTGGGTGCATAAATCTTTGGTGGATAACAAGTGGTAATAAAAGTGCATATAAGGGGGGCAAGGGGGCTGGCCCCCTTGCAGGGGGTTCTGAAGGGGGCGCGGTAACGTCGCTATGCGAGCGGAGGGGGTGGGGCACCCCGGCCACAAGACGCCCCTTTCTTTCCCAAAGGCACCCACCACTTTTTTTATGCACCCCTATCCTTGTATCATGGACATGCCGGCAAAGGGGGCGGTTACGGTGACGAGAAACGTGAAGTCGTTTACGTAGACAACCACTTCTCCGCCGGAGGTCGTGCCGTTGCCATAAAAGACAATCGACCTTTTCAGACTTGCAAACGTATTGGGTATGGGGTGTTCCTCATTGTTTATGACTATCACGCCGTCAACCGTCCTGACAAAACTGTCAAAACCCGTGGCAAAACTCTCCCTCTGTACCCCGGACATCAGCACCAGTACCTTCTCAGCCTCCAGAGAGGCCGTATAACGCTGATATGTCTTGAGCGTCACGGGCAGGGCTACGGAAAACACCATCGATATAATAAATATCACGATCAATAACTCTATGATCGTCATGCCGCACTGCTGCCTCCGTAACATTATAACTTGATATTGCCCACGCTCATGACGGTCAAGATTAAGAGAGATCACGATAACACCCATCGCCTGAAACGGTCAAAGTCACGGAATACGTTACTACTGCCGCGTATCAATTCAAAATAGTCTTTCATTAACATATGCTGACATATTTGCCGCCAATTTGCAAGTTGTTTTATAGAAACCACCGGGTGCAACTCCAATTTTTACCGTGAAAATAAAGTACCTGCCCATTCAAACGAAGAAAGAAGGGGGCGACTCCTCCCCCCTTCAAATCCCCCCTGCAAGGGGACCAGTCCCCTTGACCCCATAAAAGTGCCGTGAATTTTGTAGTTAATCCAATCGAAACGCGCTATAAATCAGGGCTAACCTTGAAGGTTATGAAGAAGGAGGTTGTCAAAACATAAAAAACATAGGCTGTAACAATAAGCATCTGATTGACATATTTTGTCACAAAATTAAAGATGCAAAGGAAGTATCTGCTCAAGAAATTTTCTTGCCCCTCCAATAATTTTACACCCTGAATCGCTTTTTTAAGACGGAACAATTGACTCCATTGAAAGAACATGCTACAATAGCAGCATGATACGGATTGGATATCCTAAATAATACACTTAAATACTGGAGGAGTTTGTTGACATGACAAAAACAAATGCAAAGAAGATACGGATGGTGTTTTTCAGGCTCGTGCCATTGGTGCTGGTCTTGGTGTTTGGTTTGTCCCCTGTTGTACTTGGGGAAGACAAACCGACAAAAAAAGAAACTATCGCCTTTATTCAAGAGAAATGCGACAACTTAAAGATAGCCGAAAACATAACAAGCAGGGTCTATACGGATGAAAAGGACGACTGCACCTTTGTTGTGGAAGTCAAACATATTGGACAAAGTTACAGAAAATACATATTCCATTTAAAAGAAATGGACCCCGGTGTGATTAAAAACGGCTTTGACCCCCTGTTTGTCTTGTACACTGACTTTGTAAATACGGGTGTGATACTCGGCTCAAAAGAGGAGAAAAAAGAGAGAAAAAAAGCCGTGAAGCTAATAAAAATGTCTTATGACGACAATAAACAAGAAGTTGTAACGGAGACGAATCAAGAGGAAGTAACGTTTATCTGCAACTCCGAAAAATCCGCCGAAAAGGTTGGCAAGGCCATGTCTCACCTCATAGGGTTGTGTGGTGGAAAGGCCGATCTCTTCTAGGAGCGTTTGGTCTGTGAGCTGTAGATTTAAAGATAACGCCTCTGTTTTTGAGGTAAAGCGCTTGACAAAAACTCAACCATGTCTTAAACTAATGACTGGTTTTATAGTATGTTGTTAATAATTTCACATTCGATGACAATCATCAAGGTTATTGAAAGCTATCTTAAGAGTAGCTTTCCACATATAGTCTTTGATATTGTTTACAACGATACGGAAGCCTTTAAAAAACTGCAGGAAAACAGGACATATGAACTTATCATAAGCGACTGGGATTATGAATATGTCGATGGTCATAAGTTGCTTGTCAAGGTGAGACAGGACAAGATGACGGCAAGTGTCCCTTTTATAATCATTACGCAACGGCGTGACAGGGAAAGTATAATGGTCTGCTTAAACGCCTCCGTGACGGAGTATATCATGAAGCCGGTTGAAAATCATGTCCTTGAGCAGAAGCTTAAACCATACCTGGAAAAGGTAAGGGCAAAAGCCCCTGAAGACTCAAAGAAACAACAGGCGCCTATAACAACCCTAAAGATACCGCCATGTCCTGCGGTTGTCACCGAGTTGTATAGCGAATTAAAAAAACCAAAACCGTCCCTAACAAAGATGATAGAGCAGATAAAGAAAGATGTCTCCGTTGCGGCGTTACTAATCAAGTTGGCTAATTCACCGGTGTATGCCTCCGGTAAAGTAGACAGTGTTGAAAGGGCCTTAAATATTTTGGGGTTGAATGCCTTTAGTAGTATGGTATTATCCGTAGCGTTACAGGGTTCTTTAAGGGAAGCCGGTATTGTCAGTGAGAAGTTCTGGAAACACTCTCTTGCCTGCGCTACGATCTGTGGCTATATTGCGAGAAAGCAGGCCCCGCAATACGTTGACAGCTCTTATCTTATCGGATTATTCCATGATTGCGCAATCCCTTTGTTTCTGAAAAAGTTTGGCGATTATGAAGATATTGCCGATCTTTCCATGTCCGGTGCAATTGAAGTAATTGAGCAGGAAGAGCAAAGGTACAACTCAAACCATGCAGACATAGGCAGCTTAATAGTAAAGACATGGGGGATTGGAGACAAGTATTTTAAGGTAATAAGAAACCATCACTCCATAGGGATAGACATTGCTCACGGTACTCCAAACTACGAAGAGGTAAGGTCGTTATGGGCGATCCTGACCCTCGCCGAACATATCTGTCTCTCCTACGGCTATTCAGGCACGGCACCCGTACAGACCGACGAGTCTTTTGCAAGCATACATGAGAAAGTTCTGGCAGACCTGCATGTGGACCTCCTTGACATAAAAGACTTTAAAGAAGATGCCTATAATGTCCTGGAAAGCATCTCTTACGATCTCTAAAGACCTACCGTCTGATGCATAGTTAAAATGCCCAAAACCCTGAGCGACCTCAAGGTATACATAATATTTACGGTATCCGGTGCGTCCGCTCTGATTTATCAAATTATATGGGCAAGGTGGTTGGGGCTTGTCTTTGGCAACACGACAATATCCATCTCTATCATACTGGGATGCTTTATGCTGGGTATGGCAATTGGAAGCCGGCTTGCCGGAAGGTTGCTGCACGGAAAGTTAATAACTCGTATGGGCAGTCTTATGAGAGTCTATGGCCTCTTGGAGATAGGAATAGGGCTGTTTGCCGTTGCCTTTCCTTTATTTCTATGGCTTATTGATTTGATTTTCAGCCTACTCTTAAACGATAGCTCTCCGGCCATATATGGTTTGACCTTAAGGGTGATACTGGTATTTTGCGGTCTGCTCATTCCGACGTCTCTTATGGGTGCCACCCTGCCTGTGCTGACGGATTGCTTGCGCTTAGAGGGGGGGACCTCGTCATCAAGGTGGAAAGTGGGCATGCTCTATGCTTTTAATACCTTTGGCGCGGCCTTTGGCACGCTTGTGGCAGGGTTTTTCCTGTTTGAGCTTATCGGGCTGAGGGCTACAAACTCCCTGGCCGCAGTACTTAACTTCCTTGTGGCCATCACCGCATTTAAACTCTCCGCTCGGATTGGTGTACCACCTCCGGTGGAAGTAAACCGCTCAGAGGGCACCTTTAATCCCCGGGAGGCCCTGGCCGTTGCCGTCCTGACAACAAGCGGTGCCCTTGCAATGGCCTCCGAGGTGTTGTGGGCAAGAACGCTTTCCACGCTCGTGCATAATTCAACATATGGGTTTTCCTTAATAGTGCTGCTATTCCTGGTTGGTATTGCCTTGGGGAGTTGGTTGATGGCACTTATCGTAAAGAGACTCAATCGCTTGTTTCTTTGGCTAGTCATACTACTCTTTGCAATGGGGGTGTGGACTATCTTTGCCTTACATCACTTTAGTGCTCTTGCCGCAAGCGTGTCTCATTTAAGCGAAAAGGTGGTTAGTCTCTCTACGATCATGCTTAGTTATCTAAAAGTATTCAGTATGCTCATACCACTGGCATTGCTTTGCGGGGCGTGTTTTTCGCTGACCACACGGATAATTAACCCCCTGCAGGAGGACGCCGGGGGCGAGAGTGTCGGCAGGGCATACTCGTACAATACCCTGGGGGCCACCGTTGGTTCGTTGGTAGCCGGCTTTGTCATTGCGCCCAGGCTGGACTTCCTGGATTCCATATATATGGTTGCCTTTTTGTACTTCCTGTCAACCGCGGTGTTTTGTAGCTTGTTCTTTTATATCGGCAAAAAAACGGTGTCAAAGGAACCGGCGTTTGTTATACTGACACTGGCGGCGGTGGCCCTGACGGTCATAAGTCTTTATAACATGAGGGGAGAAAGCCGCTTTGTCTCCAACATAAGGGAAAAGACCAGGGGGTTGATCGAGGTGGTGTACCACAAGCCCGGCATACAGGGGATAACAAGTGTGTTTAAGGAAACAAAAAAGAAACTGGCATATGCCTTGCTTGTAAATGGAAAATACATGACCATCAAGGCTACGGACACCAAGATTATGGCTCATCTGCCCATGTTGCTTCACAAGAGTCCCGAAAAAACGCTTGTCCTGTGTTTTGGCATGGGCACAACGTACCGTTCAGCCATCTCCCACGGGGGGTACGTCACCGTTGTGGAACTAGTCGATGAGGTCGTCGAGGTCTTTGACCACTTCTATGCCGACGCCAAAAAGATTCGACAATACCCAAAGGGAAGAATTGTCATAAACGATGCACGAAACTTCCTGAAATTGACCAAAGAGCGCTTTGATGTAATCACTATCGACCCGCCGCCCCCCATTGACGCCGCCGGGGTTAACCACCTGTACTCAAAGGACTTCATCGAACTTGTAAAGACTCGATTAACGGATGACGGTATCTTTGCTCATTGGATACCAATGCCCGGCTCTATGGCAGGGGTTGACGACGAGCTGACTTTCAGCATGCTGTTTTATACCATAAGCAGGGTCTTCCCACACGTGTACTTCGTAATGGGTTACAACCAGATTGGAGTGCACGTAATTGGCTCCATGAAACCTCTTGATATCTCTCCGGAGAGGATCGCCAAGAGACTCACCAACACGGAAGTTACAAGAGACCTCACGGAAATGGAAGACGTATCACCCCTGTTCTTTACTAATGTAAAACCGGTAGGAAACATTTTCTCCGATACCATCCCTGTCGTAACCGATGACAAACCACTACTGGAGTTCTATTTGATAGACCTATGGAAGAAAAACAGAAAAAAATCTTACCCCTTTGTTGTATGGTAAGACCACGGACACTATCTTGAGGCCGTCACCAAATGTCTAAGCCGCTGAATGACTTTAAGGTATACATAATATTTACGGTGTCCGGCGCTTCTGCCCTGATTTATCAAGTTATATGGGCAAGATGGTTGGGACTTGTCTTTGGCAACACGACAATATCCATCTCTATCATACTGGGATGTTTTATGCTGGGTATGGCAATTGGAAGCCTGCTTGCCGGGAGGTTGCTAACCGGAAAGTTAATAACCGGGAAGTCAATAAATCTTATGGGCAATCCCATGAGGCTCTACGGACTGCTGGAGATAGGCATAGGGCTGTTTGCCGTTGCCTTTCCTCTCTTTCTGTGGCTAATAGATACGGTTTTCAGCTCACTCCTAAACGACGGCTCATCAACGGCATACAGCCTGACCCTGAGGGTGGTGCTGGTGTTTTGCGGACTCCTTGTTCCGACGTCTCTAATGGGTGCCACTCTGCCTGTGCTGACGGATTGTCTGCGTTTAAGCGGCGTCTCCTCCTTCTCATCGAAGTGGAAGGTGGGCATGCTCTATGCCTTTAATACCTTTGGTGCGGCCTTGGGCACGCTTGCGGCAGGGTTTTTCCTGTTTGAGCTTATTGGGTTGCGGGCTACGAATTCCCTGGCGGCGGTGCTTAACTTCCTTGTTGCCATTGCCGCGTTTAAACTCTCCGGTCAAATTGCCGTGTCACCTTCAGCGGAGGTAAACCACTCAGAGGACACCTTTGATACACCGGAGGCCCTGGCCGTTGCTGTCCTGACGGTAAGCGGTGCCCTTGCAATGGCCTCCGAGGTGCTGTGGACAAGGATACTCTCCACCCTGGTGCACAACTCAACATATGGGTTTTCTTTGATAGTGTTGTTATTTTTGGTTGGTATTGCCTTGGGCAGTTGGTTTATGGCGCTTGTCGTAAAGAGACTCAAACGCCTGTTTCTTTGGCTTACCATGTTACTCTTTGTCATGGGGTTGTGGACTGTCTTTGCTTTACATCAATTTGGTTCCCTTGTCAACAGGGTGTCTCATTTAAGTGAAAAGATGGTTAGCGTCGGTACGATCATGCTTAGTTACCTCAACGTATTTAGCCTGCTGGTACCGTTGGCATTGTTTTGCGGGGCGTGTTTTTCGTTGACAACGAGAATAATTAATCCCATGGCCGATGACGCCAAGGGAGAGAGTGTCAGCAGGGCATACACGTACAACACATTAGGGGCCACCGCAGGCTCCCTGGCTGCGGGGTTTGTCATTGCACCGAACCTGGACTTCCTGGATGCAATATACATGATTGCTTTTTTGTACTTTATCTCAACGGCGGTGTTTTGTTTCTTGTTTTTTTATATCGGAGGAAAATCCCCGGCAAAAGAACCGACTTTTGTTTTTCTGACACTGCTTGCGGTGGTCATGACTATCATAAGTCTATATAAAATGAGAGGCGAAAGCTATTTTGTATCCAACATAAAAAACAAGACTGGTGGTGCGGTTGAGGTGGTCTACCACAAGCCCGGTCTTCAAGGGATAACAAGCGTGGTCAAAAAGGCAAACAGCAAACTTGCATATGCACTGCTTGTAAATGCAAAGTCCATGACCATCAAGATTACGGACACCAAGATGATGGCTCACCTGCCCATGTTGCTTCATCATAACCCTGAAAAAACCCTTGTCCTGTGCTTTGGCATGGGCACGACGTACCGTTCGGCAATATCGCACGGCGGCTACGTTACCGTCGTGGAGCTGGTCGATGAGGTTGTAGAGGCCTTCGATTACTTCTATGCTGATGCCAAGAACATTCGCCACTACCCCAAGGGCAGGATCGTTGTAGACGACGCAAGAAACTTCCTGAAATTGACCAAAGAGCGCTTTGATGTAATCACCATTGATCCGCCTCCGCCTATTGATGCCGCCGGCGTTAATCATCTGTATTCTCGCGATTTCATTGAGCTTGCAAAGTCCAGATTAAAGGATGACGGCATCTTTGCTCATTGGATACCTGTACCCGGCAAGGGGGGGGTTGACGACGAGTTAACTTTCAGTATGTTGTTTTATACCGTAAACACGGTATTTCCACACATGTACTTCATTATGGGGCACAACGGGGTTGGCGTTCACGTAATTGGCTCCATGAAACCGCTTGACGTCTCCGTAGAAACGATCATGAAAAGGCTCAAAAACCCAAAAGTCGCAGGAGACCTCACCGAGTTGGAAGCCATACCGGTCTCTTTTTTCGCCAATATAAAACCAACGGGAAACATCACCAACTCCGCCATCCCCGTCTTAACCGATGACAAACCCTTGCTGGAATTCTACCTGATAGACTTCTGGAAAAGAGGCAGGAAGAAATCTTACCCCTCGGTTTTATGGTAAAACCTAAAAAGATGCTATCTCTACCCTACCACTCTACCTATAGAAGATTTCTATTTGGTTAAATACAAAATTCACGGCACTTTAATAGGGTCAAGGGGACTGGTCCCCTTGCAGGGGGTTCTGAAGGGGGGCGGAGCCGCCCCTTTCTTTCTTGTTTACTATTATGGGCAGGTACTTATAAATGGGGATCAAGGGGACTTCTTCGTGGCTGGGTGCCTCGCCCCTCCCCTTGTGGGTGGGTCTGATTGGGGACAAAGCCCTCCATTGCTTTTTTGTATTGAATGCAATCTAAGCGTGCTATGAGTTCCAGATATTTTCTGAATTCGTCCTCAAAGTTGTCGCTGAAGATGCCGCTGTTGAGATTGTCTCGCACCTCTTGTAACGACCAGGCTCTGACCTCGTCGATTTCGTCGCGGTTGAAGTCAATGGTACCCGTGTGCGTGTAGCGGTAGGTGTGTACGAGTTCGGACTCGTAGCTGTTGCTGTGGATGTAGCTGTACATCAGCTCCGGTTGCTTATCCGGCCCAGCCACTGTAAGGTCTAATGTAATATCGAGTTCCTCGCGCATCTCTCGCAACAGTGCGGCTTCTATTGTCTCACCGTGGTCCACGTGTCCGCCCACGGAGGTGTCCCACTTGCCGGGGGCCACGTCCTTGATCATCGAGCGCTTTTGCAGTATCAAATTCCCCGCTGCGTCAAAGACCAGGGCGTGTACCACCCGGTGCAGGAGGCTGTTGTTGCCATGCACCTCGCCGCGACTGGCCACGCCTATGATCTCGCCAGCCTCATTGACTATGTCCAGCATTTCCGTCTCTTGCATGTTATGTCAGTTTCCTCCTTAATATTTCGTTGACCAGCTTGGGATTGGCCTTGCCTTTTGTTGCCTTCATGACCTCGCCGACGAAAAACCCCATGAGCTTGACCTCTCCAGCCCGGTAACGCTCCGTCTCGGCAGGATTGCCGGCAATGATGTCGGCGATGGTCTGTTCAAGATGTCCCTTGTCGCTTATCTGCACCAACCCCCTGTCCTTGACGACCTCCTGTGCCGACTTTCCGGTGTTAAACATGTCCTCAAAGACGACCTTGGCGATCTTGACACTTATGGTACCGTCGTCTATGAGTTTTATCAGGCCCGCCAGGTCAGCGGGGCGCAGTTGAAGCGATTCAAAGGCCGCCGCCTTTTCGTTGAGCAGGCGCATCAATTCGCCCATGATCCAGTTGCTTGCGGCCTTGGGATTGGCCCCGCCCCTGACTGCCTCCTCAAAGAAGAGCGCCACCTGCTTGTCCGACGTCAGGATGTCGGCATCGTACTGGGGCAGATTATATACCTCGATAAAGCGTCCCTTTAGGGTATCCGGCAGCTCAGGCATTGTCGCCCTGACACAATCGATGAACTCATCAGATACGGCAATGGGTACCAGGTCCGGCTCGGGAAAGTAGCGGTAATCGTGTGCCTCCTCCTTGGAGCGCATCGACTGCGTAACGCCCGTGGCAACATCCCACAACCTCGTCTCCTGGGTGATGGTGCCGCCGGCCTTGAGCACCTTCTCCTGGCGCTTTATTTCGTATTCTAACGCCTTTTCCACAAAACGAAACGAGTTGATGTTCTTGATTTCGGTCTTTGTACCAAGGGCCTCCGTCCCGTGTGGCCTTAGCGATACGTTTGCATCACACCGGAGGGAGCCTTCCTCCATGTTGCCGTCACAGACCTCGAGGTAGCGCAGTATCCCCCGGAGTTTGCGCATAAATGCGGCTGCCTCCTTGGGACTGCCAATGTCCGGCTCGGTCACGATCTCCATAAGCGGCACGCCCGCGCGATTGAGGTCAACCAAACTATGACTGACACTACCCTCGTGGATGTTCTTACCGGCGTCCTCCTCCATGTGGATGCGCGTAATGCCGATGGTCTTTTCCCCGTCCTCGGTGGTGATGACGACGCAACCGCCCACGCAGATGGGCAGCTCGTACTGGCTTATCTGGTAGCCCTTTGGCAGGTCGGGGTAGAAGTAGTTCTTGCGGGCAAACCGGCTGTAGCGCGATATCTCGGAGTTTATCGCCAGTCCTGCACGGATGGTAAACTCCAGTGCCCGCTTGTTCATCACGGGCAGTACCCCGGGCATCCCTATGCACACAGGGCAGGTGTGGGTGTTGGGCTGTCCGCCAAATAGCGTGGTGCAGCCACAGAACATCTTCGTCGCAGTAGACATCTGCGCGTGTATCTCCAGTCCAATGACAACCTCATAACCGGTTGCCGTATCTCTCTTAGTCATACGCTATCAATCGCCTCCTTAAATCAGAAGAAGGGAAAAGAAGCAAGGAGGGCGGCTCCGCTGTAACAGCGACGTTACCGCGCCCCTCCTTGATCTCCCCTGCAAGGGGGCCGGCCCCCTTGACCCCGTCTTTATCTTTATTCCAGTGGGTACTTATACTCAAAAAATTTATCATTTTACATTATAGCATAGTGCAGTTGTTTCAAGAAATTATGTAACACTTATCTCAGGGCAATCGCATTTGGTCCTAAGAAAAGAAAAAAGGAGGGCGACTCCGCCGGCACAGCGACGTTACCGCGCCCCTCCTTGACCTCCCCCGCAAGGGGGGATGAGGCACTCCGGGCACGAAGAAGTCCCCTTGGCCCCGTAATAAGTACATGTTATCTCATTCAGTATACCTTCATCAATGCAGCAGAATTTACCGTGAAAATAAAGTACCTGCCCATTCAAACGAAGAAAGAAGGGGGCAGCTCCGCCCGCACGGCGGGTGTTGCCGCACCCCCCCTTCAGATCCCCCCTGCAAGGGGACCAGTCCCCCACTGAGCCGGGGGCGGCTCGCCCCTTGACCCCACCAAAGTGCTATGTTTATGCTACTGTTCTATGTCAGCGGAGTAAACTACATAGGCATTATACATTTTCATCGGCGGGGGTGAATATTACTCCTATTCATGAATGTTTCAAATGCTATTGCCCTAACACTTATCTTGACAACCCCGTCACTTTATTGTACAATCTCTCTTTTGCGGTGGGAGGAGGCAGTGCCACCCGGCTCAAATGCCCGCAAGGTATATACTGTTGCCGGGACTTATCTCTCGAAAAAAAAAAGGAGGTCAAAAGTGGGACTTTTTGCAAGCTGTTTGAAACATCTCATAAGGTGCAGCAAGGGTGGCAGATTAAACGCCCCGTTGCTTACGCTTGGAAATCAGAGTATCTTCGCTACCAAAGATGATTGCTGCCGATACCTCGCTGAGGAGGATTTTTCTTATTGTCTCCCGAATCAGATTCACTTAAATGACAGCAGAACCCTAATCAGGATGTGGCCCGAGTCTAAGAAATTTATACATGCTGTGACATTCTTTGAGCTTCTGGGTATCCCACAGAGCGATTACTACGACGTCGACAAACATGACTTTGATAAACCCAAGCTCCTGGCAGACCTGGAACAACCATTTGGTGATGAATATGTTGAAAGGTTCAACACGGTCATTGACGGGGGAACTCTGGAGCATACCTTTGACATAAAGTCAGTGATGTCAAACATAGTGAGAGTTCTACGGGTCGGCGGGTATGTGTATCACCTTTCACCGGTAAACAACTTTATAAATCATGGTTTTTATCAGTTAAGTCCAACCCTTTTTCATGACTTCTACACATTAAACGGTTTCGAGGTGGTTGATTCGTATTTGTTGGAGAGAACGGGGGAACTTAACGGCGTTCACCGCTTCCACCTCTATGATCACGGGTGTCATTATCCTGATTTCTACTTTAATTCAACCGGTCCCTTACATTTCTGGTTTTCCGCCAAAAAGTTGTCACATGTTGATGATATAACTTCCCCTGTAATGCTGAAGTATCAACGCATTCTTGACAACCCGGAGATGTCTTATGACATCTTCAATAAACGCTTTGAGGGCACATATTTTGACCTGTGATATAGCGCATTTCGATTGCATGCGATACACAGAAAGAAATGGGCGTCTTGTGGCCGGGGTGCCCCCATGTCACAGCGACGTTACCGCGCCCCCTTCAGACCCCCCTGCAAGGGGAGGGGCGAACCGCAATCTTGTCGCAGCGGGTCGCACCCGCCCAGGGCACGAAGAAGTCCCCTTGACCCCATTATACGCATTTTTGTTACCACTTGTCACCCATGAAAAATTTATGCACCCCCCAGGCACCCTTGTGTTGACTTATACGTTTAATTCAGTTATAATACAGTTTATTTATATAGAGAAAGAAGGAGTTTATGATTATGCGAACACCGTGTATAGCAGCAAACTGGAAGATGTATAAGACAACGGCTCAGACCGCCGAGTTTATAACGGGATTTCTACCCGTGGTGGGAACCGTTGCGGACGTGGAGATTGTCATAGCACCACCGTTTACTTCACTGTCTAAGGCAGGGGAGATGTTAAAGGGTAGTAACGTGAAACTGTCGGCGCAGGATGTGTACTTTGAGGTCGAGGGTGCCTATACCGGGGAGATATCCACGGGCATGCTCCTGGACGTGGGTTGTTCCTACGTGATAGTTGGTCATTCCGAGCGGCGGCAGTATTTTAACGAAAGCGACGACTTCTGTAACAAAAAGATAAAGGCTGCCATGACCGCAGGGCTTAGTGTCATATATTGTATAGGCGAGACGCTTCAGGAACGAAACGGCGGCAAGACCTTTGAGGTCATAAAGCGTGAGATAGAGGGCGGCTTAAAGGACGTTGCCCCCGAAAAGCTGGTAATTGCGTATGAGCCTATCTGGGCAATCGGTACAGGCGTGACGGCAACACCGCAACAGGCGCAGGAGGCCCATGCCTACGTCAGGGAAAGACTCAAGGACGTCTACGGTGGCAAGGCCGATGAGATACGCATACAGTATGGCGGGAGCGTTAAGCCTGAAAACATCGCCGAGCTTATGTCTCAACACGACGTCGATGGTGCGTTGGTTGGCGGTGCAAGCCTCAAGGCTGACAGCTTTGCGAAAATCGTTAAGTTCAGGTAGGCACTGATGCATACCTTATTGATGACCCTACACATAATAGTTTGTTTTGTTATCGTGTTTGTGGTGCTTGTACAGAGTTCAAAGGGGGCGCAGATGGGTGCGGCCTTTGGCGGCTCGAGTCAAACCGTCTTTGGCAGTCGTGGGGCCGCTACGTTTCTGACCAAACTGACAACGACAACGGCAATAGTGTTTATGATTACGTCCTTCCTGCTTTCATTTCTGGAGGCGAGGCGGGTTTCTGTAATTGAGGCACCTGCCCAGTCAAAGACCTCCGCCCCTGCCGACAAGACCAAGATGCCTGCGGGAGAGATCGGTGTTACGGATAAGCAAGCCCAACCCCCCACTGAAGGCAAGCTGCCTGCACAGGACATTAAACCCCAGTCCGGCAACAAGGAAACACCAAAGGATAAAAAATAAACGGCTCTTTCTCAAACTTAGAGATTTAAAAAAAAGGCTTCCCCTCCCTTTAGGGGAGGGGGCTTCTACTAAGTCTCGCTAATATCCCATTATTGATTAAATTCTCATAACCATCTTTCTTTGTATTGCACCCAATCGAAACGCGCTATAAAACTACCCGGTTGTTGCAAGCCCCAGCTTGTTACGTGTCCACTGGATTAGACCGCCGGCGGTGATAAGTTCCTCCATAAAGGGTGGTATCGGTTTTGCCTGATACTGGGCACCAGTGGTGGTGTTTGAGATAACCCCGGTGCCGGTGTCGATCTCGATAACGTCACCCTCCCTGATCTGGTTGACTGCCTCGGGGGATTCAAATATTGGCAGCCCGATGTTAAAGGCGTTTCTATAAAATATCCTCGCAAAGCTGCCGGCCACTATCGCACTCAGACCCGACGCCTTTAAGGCTATGGGCGCATGCTCTCTCGATGAACCGCAGCCAAAATTGGCCCCCGCCACGATCACGTCCCCGGCTTTTACCTTCGTTGGAAAGTCCTTGTCGGCATCCTCCATGACGTGTCTTGCCAACTCAACCGGGTCTGCCGTGGTGAGATATCTTGCCGGTATGATCGCATCCGTATCAATGTCCCTTCCAAACTTCCACACCTTACCTGTTAATTGCATATATGCCTCCTAAAGTTATCTATCTAATTTGACAATGTCATATTCCAATCTCTGCAATTAAAGATGTCTGAACCTTGCCTGCGACCGTAGGGAGCAAATTTAACTTAACGGATTAAGAGATTATCAGGATTTAGACATTGTGCCTTTTTCCTGTAAATCCTTAAATCTGTGTAATCCTGGTTCAGACAATCTCCATGCTTACTTAAATGTGACATTGTCAAACTAAGGTCTTGCATGTATTCTTATTTGTTAGTCTTTTTTGCGATGTAGTTTAATATCCCCTGTGCTGCACGTCGTCCGGTCTGCATGGCATGGATGACCGTGGTAAAGGTGCCGGGGGCTTTGGAGATATCTCCACCTGCAAATACACCGGGGATGGATGTCATT
>JADGAE010000238.1 GCA_015232165.1 Nitrospirota bacterium | reverse complement strand
ATTGTTGCATAATATCGTAAAGACGGTTTTTCCTGGTACACCGGAATACAAAAACTGTTCACACGCGATATTCCTCATATCTATCAGATTGTATTCGTAGCGGATCTCAGGCAGCTCTAAGAGCGTTTCCATGTTCATCTTATCCTTGCCGATAAATATGACGTACTGCTTTACCCTTATCTCGTATAGCGAATAGATGTGAATAAAGTACCGCAGCATCCTATTAAGCATTTTTGGGTCATTTGTGCTCTGAACCTCGGCGTGTGCAATAGATGAGTCGGCAGCGGCATAGTCTAACCTGGCCAGGAAATCCACATCTCGTTCGTCCGTCAACTGCATCAAGGTGTTTAGTCTGGTAATTTTATCGGCCTTGATCCCCAGGACATCCTCTATTAGAGGTCGCTCTATCTCCTCCATGAGTTCCTTTATGATCTTATCGTAACCGCCTGGCGGTGTGTTCATATTGATCTATTATAACGCATGACATCAAAAATTTAAAGCACCCCTGTTTATTTCAGGGCAATGGTACCCGTTTGGGGGTTATAGTGGTAGATACCTTTATCGAAGTCGATGGCCGTAAATTCCTGGAGTTCGGCGAGGTCCTTGGGGTACCGACCGTTGGATGCGTTAAAGGCCGTAATGCCTTTTTTCAGAGCCTCTATGTCGGACTTTTCCGTTGCAACACGTGCCCTTTCGATGTTTGCCACCTTCTTGTCCGTGATTTTGGATATATCCTCTTTGGTGTCCGAGGCGTAATCACACGAATACCCGGCCAAAAATAACGCCATAGCACCGGTCAAGACCACATACCGGGACATACTGTCTTTGATCATAAAGTTACCACCATCCTTCTTTTTTCATTACCTTTTCAAGTTCTTCTCTGAACTCGCTTGCACTCTGAAACCCTGCGTATGGGTTCTTGGACACTGCCTTGTCAACAACCCTGGCAAGGGACAGAGGCAGCGTTGGGTCACGCTTGAGCAGTTCAACGGCCGGCTCATCGAGTACCAGTTCAACGGCATGGCGTGTAAGCCCGGAGTTGTCACTGCACTCTGAGGGCAGGCGTGAGATGTCCACCGTGTAGGTACCGGTGAGCATGTAGTACAGGCTGACACCCACGGAGTATACGTCAACGGGGGGCTTGCTGTACTTGTAGTTTTTTATCAACTCCGGAGACATGTACATAATCGACCCGGCAAACCCGCCACCAGTCTTTGTGATGTCAAAAAATGAGTTACCGGCGTCCTCATATGACTTGGCCAATCCGTAGTCGCATATCTTTGCCTTGTAGGCGCCAACTGCATTGGGCAGTGAGAGCAGGAAGTTTGACGGCTTTATGTCCCTGTGGATAAATCCGTTTTCGTGTAAGGCCGAAAGCCCTTTTAGTATGTCTATGACAATGCTGCACGCCAGGGGGGCCGGGATACGCTTGCCGGTAGACTTCAGGATCATGTTGGAGATACTGCCACCGGGCAGATACTCGCTTACAAAGTAGCACGTCTCACCCGTAACCCCCTTGTCAAGAAGCCTCACAAGGTTGGGGTGTATGACCTTGGACTGGACGGCTATCTCACGCTCAAAGAGCATGATGTAGCGATCGTCGTAGATGACCGATGGATGAATCTTCTTCACTGCACATACACGTCGTGTATGTTTGTGTACTGCACGGTAGACGATCCCCATGCCGCCCCTTCCGATCTCGCCAAGGAGGACGTATTGGTTGTCCGCCAAAAACGATACCTCTTTCTTACACTTAACGTCGGTACACTGTTTACACAGATAAACGGAGTCCTCAAGCTCATAGGCAAGGCCGTCTCTGTCCGCCTCCGAGCCGAGGTCTACTTTGCAGACAAAGCAGTGAAAGTCCTTGATTATCTCTTCCCTGGGGAGTTGGTGTCCGACCTCTCTTTTATTGGCCAACAGCTCCATTGTCTTGTCCTGGCAGGCCGTGCAGGTGTAGTCATGGAAGGTTATGCTTTTTCCAAATAGCCCGACTACCTCCTCGGTGGCATCATTTCCACAGGTGTTACAGACAATCTTTTCGATGACAGCCGCCTTTAACGTAGCACGAATGGTAATGTTACCAAGGGTTATCTCATCACCGTCGCCGATGACGTGTTTGGTTATCCTGTTTTTGTTTACAAACGTACCGTTTCGGCTGTTAAGGTCCATCAGAAAGCACCTGGTAGGACGTAACTCAAGCATGCAGTGGTTTCTCGATATGTTTCTGTCCAGGGCGCCAACCTGCAGATGGGCCTTCTTTGACCGACCAATAAGAAGCGTGCCCGGTTCCTTCAAGACAACAGTCTTTAGCTTTGTGTGTCCTTCAAATACATCAAGTCTAATATCTATCATTCGTCATCAGCCTCTTAACAACTTAGTTACAACTATATTATTATAGCACTATCATGGGTTTCTTGGAAATGTATTTAAGGGGTGCATAAGAAAGTAGTGGCTAAATGGATTCCTGCTTGCCCCTGTTGTCGCCAGGGGCAGGCTGTGGAATGACATATAACAGCCAAAATAGCCATTTACTGTCATTCCCGCGAAGGCGGGAATCCATTTTTAAGAACTGCATAAAATGCTGGTTTATAAAAAAGTGCGAAAGTATAGTATAATAATATCTTTGCGCAACATAATTTGTATATGATGATTAACAGTATCGGGCATGAAGAGGTCAATGGGGCTGGAGGGGTCCGGGGTGTCCCGCCGCATGAAAAAAGCGGGGGCGTCCTTCGGCAACAACGGAGACAGGGTCGCATCCTTCTTCTTCTGTTGGGTTTAGTTACGGTATATTTTGTTAGCGGCAGGCTTGCGTTGTTTCTTGCCATACCGCCGGGATATGCAGCGCCCATATGGCCACCGGCGGGTGTGGCGTTGGCCTTTATGCTGCTGTACTCCTACAGGATGTGGCCGGGTGTCTGGGTGGGGTCTTTTTTGCTCAACGTGTATGTGTCGCTTAATACGCATGGCACTAATGCACAAGAAATCTCCGTAACGCTGCCGGCGATCATTGCCACAGGTGCGGTACTGCAGGCAGTGGTGGG
>JADGAE010000237.1 GCA_015232165.1 Nitrospirota bacterium | reverse complement strand
AAAAAGACGTCATCAGGGCCATTGCGACAAAACGCTGACGGCATGTGGCATTGACGGTGTAGAACAAAAATCACACGTTGCTGTTTAAGACTCTGACTAATACCTTTTATTATCAGTAGATCTACGAGACATTTTACACAGGAGTGCATATTTAGATGAAGATTAAGACAAGACTTAGGGGTACGGTAATAATGCTTTTCCTGCTCAGTCTGATCAGCGCCATATCGGTTTACGTACTTGTTGACAGGATGGAGTTTGACGGCAGGGTGGTTAATTACACGGGTATAGTGAGGGGTGCAACGCAGAGGCTTGTCAAGCTGGAGATATCCGGCAGGGCATCAGATGAGCTTATAGCAAGGCTTGATAAGATTATAAATGGTTTGATCAACGGTGATGATGGGCTGATGCTGCCCAAGACCGTTGATAGTGCCTATATCTCCGCTATGAATGAGATTGCCGGCTCCTGGGGTGAACTCAAGAGAGGCATAGCGAGCGCAAGGGTGGACCCCTCTTTGAGGGACGCACTGTTAAAGCAGAGTGAGGGGTATTTTGAGCTGACCAACAGGGCGGTGTCTGAGGCCGAAAAGTTCTCAAGACACAAGGTAGATGGCCTGAAGAACATACAGATAGTGCTTATATTGATATGTCTGGTGCTCGTAACATACCTTTGGATGGATAGTAGTACGCGTATAGCGGCTCCGCTTTCGATGCTGGCCGACAAGATCAGGACGCTGGTTTCGGGAGACCTCCGGTTGACCATAGATTACTCGAGAAAGGATGAAATAGGGATACTCTCGCAGGGTATGAACGAGATGGTAAGCTCCTTCAGTAACTCCATCAACGCCATCCTGAGTGTGGCAGACTCGCTCTCACTCAATATAGAAACCCTCTTAAGATCAAAGGCCGAAAAGACCAAACAGGACTCTGAAAACCTTAACACACAGGCAACGCAGTCGGCTGCTGCCGCAGAGGAGATGAACCTCACGATTAACGACATAGCAAGCAACACGACGATAGTTGCCGAGGCATCATTTAAAGCCATGGAGCATGCCAACAAGGGCAAGGATATCTCAGATGGAGCAGTTGACATAATACGCCAGGTAAGTGCCTCCACACAGGCCCTTGCACATATGATTGCCAATCTCAACAAGAGTGTTGCAGAAATAGGCGATGTCGTAACGGTCATCAACGACATAGCGGATCAGACCAACCTCCTTGCCCTCAATGCGGCAATAGAGGCAGCCAGGGCCGGGGAGCAGGGGAGAGGGTTTGCCGTTGTTGCCGATGAGGTTCGAAAGTTGGCCGAAAGGACCATAAAACAGACCACCGAAATATCCGGTAAGATCAAGCTCGTGCAGGAAGACTCACAAAAGACGACAAGGTCTATGACGGAGGCCTCCACGGGGGTCTTGAGGGCCACCGAGTATATAAACGATGTGGGCAGCTCTTTGAGTACGATAGTTGGTGCAGTTAAGGACACACGAGACCAGATCGAGCAGATAAGAGCCTCGGTTGACAAGCAGCTTGAGCTCTCAGAGAAGGTCACCTCCAGCGTGCTCAAGACCTCGGTTATCGTCTCCGAGATGGGAAACCTCTCCGATGAGGTCATGAACGACCTTGCCATGATGAGCGGCATATCGGAGGAGCTCAGGACAGCCTCGGCAAGGTTTAAGACCAGGGCGGAGGAGTGGGCAAGCGTTGACATGTTTGACGGCGCCCCTGTCGCTGCAGGAAGGCCAATGCAGATAGAGCATGAGGAGTCCGATACCAAGGGTATCGGTATGCAGTGGGATTCGTCTTTTTCGGTCAATAACGCATTAATAGATAAGCAGCATCAGGAGTTGTTTAAGCTAAAAAACGACCTGCTGGCCATTATGCTACAGGGCAAGGGTAAGGGGGAGATAGCCAGGGTGCTTAAGTTCCTTGAGGATTACGTCGTCAAGCACTTCAAAACGGAAGAGGACCTTATGAAGAAGTACAACTTCCCCGGCTATGACCTGCAACTGAAACAGCACAACGCGCTGATCGATGCAGTGGGAAAATTTAAGGCAACGTTCATAAAGGACGGCCCCTCGGAAACACTCCTGTTGAAAGTCCAGCAGGAACTCGATAAGTGGCTCAAGTATCATATCAAGCAGGTAGATATAGAGTTGGGCAACTTCCTGAAATCAAAGGGGTACAGATAGACTAAAGATAAGGGTCTTTCGTATCCTCTTTAGAAGGCATGGTAAGATGGGGTCAAGGGGGCTTCTTCGTGCCAAGAGCGGCTCGCCCGCCATTGTTGCATAATATCGCGAGGATAATTTTTCCCGGCACATCGGAATACAAAAACTGCTCACACGCGACATTCCTAATATCTATCAGTTTGTATCTGTATCGCATCTCAGGCAGTTTTAAGCGTTTTTTCATATTCATCTTATCCTTGCCGATAAAGATAACGTACTGCTTTACCCTTATCTCGTACAACGAATAGATTTGAATAAAGTACCGTAGCATCCTTTTAAGCATTTTGGGGTCATTTGTGCTCTGAGCATCGGCGTGTACAATAAATGATGGGGCGGCGGCGTAGTCTAACCTGGCCATAAAATCCACCTCTCGTTCGTCCGTCAACTGCATCAGGGTGTTCAGCCTGGTAACCTTATCGGCCTTGATCCCCAAGACATTCTCGATCAGAGGACGCTCTATTTCTTTGACGCTCCAGGACGCTCCTGGTCATCCATCAATTCCTTGATGATCTTATCGTAACCACCTGGTGGTGTATCCATCTTAATTTATATTATACTATCCTGCATTAAAAATTGAAAGCAACCAAAAAAAAAACATCCCCGGCAATCGCAAATGAAGGGGTTGAGGGAGGGGGCGGAGCCGCCCCCTCTTTTCTTCTTTATTTAGCCTGCCATTCAGGGGGCATACCCATCACGACGTAACCCTTGTCGGATATCGTCACGCCATCCATAAACCAGGCGTAGACGTCGCCATTTGCGGTGTTCTTCCAGAGAATGTCGGCCTTGCCGTTGCCGTCGTAATCAGCCACGGCTATGATCTGCCAGACGT
>JADGAE010000236.1 GCA_015232165.1 Nitrospirota bacterium | reverse complement strand
AACCGTCACGACCAGATTTGCCGTCTTCCTGCCCACGCCTTTGAACTTCAACAGTTCATCGATCACATCAGGTACAACACCGCCATACTCATCAAACAGCCGTTGGCTGATTGCCTTTATGTTAACGGCCTTGACCCGATAAAACCCCACCGGATAAATAGCCCTCTCAATCTCCTCAACGTCCAAGCTGCACATCGCCTCCGGTGTACAGGCCAGACCAAACAGACGCTCACTGGCCCGGGCCGTTGTCCTGTCCTGGGTGCGCAGGCTCAGGATGCAACTGATCAACACCTTATAGGGTTGCCTGCCATTAACGGCCATGAATTCTATATATGGCACATTCAGGGTAGCGACCTGTTCCCGTAAAATTTTAATGACGCCTTCTATGTCAAAGCCTTTTACCACCATGTCTTATTATGATATAATAAATCAAGAATAAAAAAATCGGAGGTTATTTAATGATAAAAACAAGCAAGTATCCGGTTGCAGTCATAGCAGCCACTTTGTGGTTGTTAATGAGCATTGCATATACGGAAGGAGGGAGCAGTATGTTAGAGAACATCCATTGGCTTGGTCATGCCTCTTTTAAGATAACGGGGGAGAAGGTCATCTACGTAGACCCCTGGGAGATAAAGAATCCAACACCGGCAGACGTGATCCTGATAACACACGAGCACTTTGACCACTGCTCACCTGCTGACATCCAAAAACTCGCAGGTGCCGATACGGTCGTAGTGACAACCCCCGATTGTGCATCCAAGCTCAAGGCAAAGGTCAGGACGGTAACGCCCGGTGAGGCATTTAATGCCGCGGGGATAAGCATTGAGACCGTTGCCGCCTATAACACCAACAAGCAGTTTCATCCAAAGGCAAAGAACTGGGTCGGTTATGTCTTTAGCGTTAACGGTATGCGCATATACGCCGCCGGAGACACGGACCACATACCGGAGATGAAGTCCCTCAAGAATATCGACGTGGCCTTGGTGCCCGTCAGCGGCACATACGTGATGACTGCCGAGGAGGCAGTCAACGCCGTCAATGACATCAAACCCAAGATGACGGCCATCCCCATGCACTACGGCAAGATAGTTGGCACCAGGGCCGATGCCGAGCGGTTTGCAAAGGGATTAAAGGGCGTGGTCGACGTGGCCATCCTGGATGCAGAATAGGACGAAAAGCGGGGGCAAGTCCCAGGATTAAGCCGGAGTATCTTTTGAGCGGGGGGTGCCGCCCCTGCTGCCGCAGTTAAAGAAGTGGAGTCGCCCTACTTCTTTCCCGCACAAGCACCCAAAATTTTACGGCTGTTGCCAAACTGTTGTCGGACATGCTATTGTAAAGAATACGGAGCGCAATGCAAACATTTTTGGTAGAAAGAGTCGGGGCGCCAGAGAGTCTGGCCGGAGAGCTTGGAAAGGTGCAGCGACGGTAACGTTAGAGATACCCTTGGAGACTGACAGGGACCTGGATTTCCTCAAAAGAGACCTCAACAGCTCTCTTAAACTTATAGAGGATGCCCTTGGCGTTATTGTAAGCACAAGGGGGAACAAGGTGTTCATCCAGGGCGATGATGATCAGGTGAAGATCACCCAAAAGCTAATCCTTGACATATACCACGTCAAAAGAGAGGGCCACTTGCTCAGGACTGAAGACATTGCGTACACGTTAAACAACATCATGAGGACCGGTCAGATAAACCTCAAGGACGTCTTTTACCACTACATCCCGGTGGCATCCAAGGCGCGATACGTCATCCCCAAGACTGAGACCCAGATGGCGTACATAGAGGCCATCAGGACATATGACATCGTGGTGGGCATCGGGCCGGCAGGCACCGGTAAGACCTACATTGCAATGGCTATGGCAATACACGCCTACATGAAGAAACAGGTAAGTCGTATAATCCTTGCCCGTCCGGCAGTTGAGGCCGGGGAGCGTCTTGGTTTCCTGCCGGGTGATATGCAGGAAAAGATACACCCGTACCTCAGACCCCTGTATGACGCCCTCTACGACATGATGGACAGTGACAAGGCCGCCGTGTTGATGGAAAAGGGCCTGCTGGAGATAGCACCCTTGGCCTACATGCGTGGCAGGACACTCAAGGATGCCTTTGTCATCCTCGATGAGGCCCAAAACACCACAACCGAACAGATGAAGATGTACCTGACCAGACTCGGTGTTAATTCCAAGACCGTCATCACGGGCGACGTCACACAGATAGACCTGCCAAGTGACAGACCATCGGGTTTGGTTGAGATCGGGCATGTTCTAAAGGGCATAGAGGGCATCCGGTTTGTCTACTTTAACGACAAGGACGTGGTCAGACACAAACTTGTACAGGAGATAATTAAGGCTTATGAAAGGCACGAAAAGCGAGAAGAATAAAAAGAAGAAAAAGATAGAAATAGACTTCAAGAATTTCTACCTGGTTCTTATCCCCTCGTTTATTGTAGCAATAACGATAGTAAGGGTGGGTGATATAGCCAATTTTCTGGCTGTCCTGTTTGTATGTCTCATCTTGATGTCTATTGTGCTGATGGACATTTTTCGTTATAAACCGGCATATACGAAGAAAAACAAGATGCTGATCCTGTTGATGCTGCTGTTTATAGGCACCATTGTCTTTGGCAGGGGGGTGGAGTATCTGTTGTTGAACTTATCCAAGGGCATGGGGTTTATCAGTCACAAGGCCGTCATCTACGGGATACCGGTGGAGGTTGGGCCTATGCTAATCTGTCTGTTGTTTGACTCCCATACGGCAATAATATTCTCATTCATAATAAGCATGTTAAGCGGGATATGGCAGGGGGATGCATTTTATGGCTTTTACGTATTTGCGGGCAGCATTGTTGCCGTCTTCAGCGTACTCAGGTGCAAAAAGCGCACGGACCTTATCAAGGGGGGAATGTACATCAGTGCGGTCAATGTAATATCGGCCATCGTTGTCTCATTGCACGAGCGGTATCTGATGCAGCATATCATGCAACCCATTATTTTTGCCGCGACATCGGGGATAAGCGTGGCGGCCTTTGTTTCGATCATCCTGCCCGTGCTTGAG
>JADGAE010000235.1 GCA_015232165.1 Nitrospirota bacterium | reverse complement strand
TTGACCCCATTATTCTTAACCCTAATGTTCTAAACATTTATGCTCCGTTATTTAGTATGATGCCAACCCCACTTCCCCCTTGTCGTACCGCTTGATACAACATTGTATACCAAGCAGCAAAAGATTTGCAACACGTGGGGTGCAAAATTACCACAATTTTTGTATCCACGAGCAAATAAAATCTGCAATAGTGTATAATGTTAATGTGTAGATAGGATTACTTATGTTAAAGTTAATCGGGAATTTGAGATTTTAAGGTATGGTAAATACATAACAGATATGGATGTTGTCGGGATATTTCAACAATACGAACCGGAACTGAGGCTTGTCGAAAAGGAACTCCACGACGTCTTCAGCAGCGAGGTGGCGCTCATACCTGCCATAGGCAGACACATACTCAACAGTGGCGGCAAGCGTATGAGGCCGTTGTACCTGATCCTGAGCGCCGAACTTGCCGGATACGCGGGCAGGGCAAGGGCTGTGTTTGGAAGCATCATAGAGGCCATCCACAATGCCTCCCTCCTGCACGACGACATCGTGGACGGGGCGGAGGTACGGCGTGGTAAGCCGACATCGCACTCCCTCTGGGGCAATGAGGTCGTGGTGCTCGTGGGAGATTTTCTTTATGCCAACTCCTTGCGTCTGGCCGTGGAACAGCAAAACCTGGCCATCATGCACGCCATCTCCTACGCTGTTACCAAGATGACAGAAGGGGAAATCCTCCAGTTGCAGAAGATAGCAGACCCCTCGGTGACCGAGCAGGAATATCTGAAGATAATATCGTCCAAGACGGGTGTGCTCATTTCGGCTGCGTGCAGGATAGGGGCGCTGCTTGGCAACGTTTCGGCGGAGCGGGTGGAGGCCCTTTCAATGTTTGGGTTAAAGACCGGCATTGTCTTTCAGATGTTTGACGACATCCTGGATTACAAGGCCGATGAGGAGCGTCTGGGCAAGATACTAGGCAAGGACCTCAACGAGGGAAAGATCACACTGCCGCTTATCTACCTCCTGGACTGCGCACAATCGCATGAGAGGGAGCAGGTGACACGGATAATTAAATCAACGGAGGATGCCTCGCCTCAGGAGATGAACGAAAATCTCGCGGAGATACTTGAAATGTTTAAGAGGTACGGGGTTATAGAAAAAACCATGCAACGGGCCATAGACATGGTTGTCGAGGCCAAAGGGGAACTCTCTGTCTTTGACGATTGCCCGCAGAAGGAAGCCCTCATGGTCATGGCCGACTATGCCCTACAGAGGAAAAAGTGATGAGTACCGAATCAAAAAACCCGGAACATCCGCTGGTGCTGCTGGCCAAGGCGGCCATAGAACACCACATTAAGTCGGGCCGGTCCTTGCCTGTGCCAACGGAACCTGTCAAGGAGATGCAGGAGAAGGCGGGGGTGTTCGTGTCGTTGAAAAAACACGGACAACTACGAGGCTGCATAGGGACATTTGCACCCATGACGGAAAATGTTGCACTGGAGATTATAAGAAACGCCGTGGCTGCAGCCACCGAAGACCCGCGTTTTTCACCCGTCAGGGCAGAGGAACTGCACGATATTACCTTCTCGGTTGACGTCCTGTCGACACCACAGAAGGTAAATGACCCGTCAGAGCTGGATCACAAAAAATATGGAATCATTGTGACAAGGGACTATAGAAAAGGGCTACTACTACCCGATATAAATGGTGTGAACTCGGTTGAGGAACAGTTAAGGATTGCCAAGCTAAAGGCAAACATACATGCAAGCGAACCTGTAGAGATATTCAGGTTTGAAGTCAGGAGGTACTATTGATTGAAAAGACAAGGTTAGAGCAGGAACTTGAGATTTCGGAGCTGCGTTATACCAAGAGCAAGGTTATGGGAGACATATTTCAGCAGAGCGCCAAAAGTAAAATCAACACGCTTAATCAGACAGACAAGACAAAGCTCGAGCAAGAGTTAGAGTGTTCCGAGCAGAATTATAGCAAAAACAAAAGAGGCCTATTCTATTTGAGTTTGGTCCTGGTGATCGTTGCATCAACAGGCTGGTACATGTACTTTATGGAGCGTAACGAGCTCAAAGAGGTAAAAGAACAACTATTGACATTTAAAGCACGTTGTGAGTTGTCACAACAGGCCAGGAGATAGTGACATATAGTTTGTGGTCAATAGTGGATTGAACTTACGGTGGGCAGGAGATATGGTCAGCATTTTCTGAGTGACGCGGGTATTCTTCAAAGGATGCTGGACTGTGCACAACTAACTGTCGATGATACGGTTGTGGAGATTGGTCCCGGTCCTGGGGTGCTCACGGAGATGCTTCTCAAGAGGGTGGGGCGTGTTATTGCCATAGAGATCGACTCAAACCTGCATCAGAAGTTGAGGGCGCGTCTGTGGGGCCATGACAACCTCACGCTGGTGGCGGGGGATGCCTTGCAGTTTGACTACGGCGGGATAGAGAGGTTTAAGGTCGTCTCAAACATCCCGTACTGTATCACGACGCCGCTAATCTTTAAGTTGCTGGAGGAGGCCAGGGGCCTGCAATCAATGACACTGATGCTCCAAAAAGAGGTGGCCCAACGAATAACCGCCCTCAAAGGTGGCAAGGCCTACGGCGTGCTGACCCTGATGGTGCAGTACAGGAGCTCCACCAGTCTGGATTTCATTGTACCGCGGGGTGCCTTCAGACCGCCTCCCAAGGTCGATTCTGCCGTGGTGAGCTTTGTTACGTTGACGGTCCCTGCCGTAACGGTTAACAACGAGCAGTCGTTTTTTAAGGTGATAAGGACTGCCTTCCTCAGACGTAGAAAGACCATCGCCAACAACCTCAAGCCATACGCCATCAACATCAAAGATATCCTGGGCGACATCGGCATAGACCACATGACAAGACCCGAACGACTCTCCCTGGAGGAGTTTGCAAGTATCGCCCTGGCCCTGGAGCAACGAAGACACAACAACATCAACGCTCAGTTATAAAACCGGGAGCATATACTGATCGGATTCGAGTTTTTTAGGGTATCAAAATTGCTTGCATACAAGAAAGAAAGGGGCGGCTCCGCCCCCCTTC
>JADGAE010000234.1 GCA_015232165.1 Nitrospirota bacterium | reverse complement strand
ATGCCAGAAAAAAGAGGCTCAAGGCCATGAGATTTAAGAAGGCCGTCTGAAGCGTACATTGAAGTTAAGCTGCCAACGTCCCGTAAACACCTCAAACCCGTAAGGCTATGACAAGAGCTCCGATTTATGCAACCGCGTCCTTGAATAAATCGGACTTGAGTCAATCTACTCTGTCTGCCCCCGGCGACTGTAAGGGACGATTAGCTTAGTTTTAAAGTCTCCGTATTGCACTCAAGTAAATGAGATAGGCCTGATTTAGCGGTTGTGCCTGTCTGCTGCCGATAGTCAATCGCAGGGGATTTGTGATTGACGGTTTTTTTTCGTATCTTCTCCTCATTTAAGCATAGTTTGTCTCTGGAATGATATAATTAATCCTTGACTGAGATTAAAAACTACATCAGACTGTTACGCCCCCGGCACTGGTTAAAGAATTTTTTTGTGCTGGCGGCGGCATTTTTTGGTGCCGGGTTGTTTCGCCTTGACAGGATGGCGTTAGCCGTAGAGACCTTTATTGCCTTCTCTCTGGGTGCCAGTGCCACATACATCATAAACGACGTGATTGACAGGGAGAGGGACCTCCTGCATCCGGAGAAGGCACTACGACCCATCGCGGCCGGATTGATTGGCGTAAGGAGCGCGTTGATCCTGTGGGCTGTGTTGTTGGCAACTGCACTGATGCTGTCTTACTCGATTAGTCCGGGGTTTTTCCTGTGTGTGATTATCTATGCGGTTGTCCAGATAGCGTATTGCCTGTATTTAAAGGGTGTTGCCCTTGTGGATGTGTTTATCGTGGCAACGGGTTTTGTCATACGTGTTATAGCCGGCGGGGAGGCATTTGGGATTGTTGTATCGGAGTGGCTTCTGGTGTCGATGCTGATGGTCTCTCTAATGCTTGCAACCGGCAAGCGTATCTCCGAGGCCGCCCTCCTCAGCGCCGTGGCAAAAAGGCACCGGGTTAGCATGGACGACTTCCCGCCCGAACTCCTACATGACGTCCTCGTGATCACCTCCGCCGCATCCCTGATATCGTATGCGCTGTACACGGTTGAGCAGTCCAAGAGCCTCGTCTACACCGTGCCCGTTGTCACCTTTGGGCTTTTCCGATACCTGCACCTGGCACATCAGGGTAGAGGCGACCCTACGGAGGCTATGACCTCGGACAAATGGCTCGGACTTACCGTGCTGCTGTGGCTAGGCATAGTGGCACTGATCAGATACAACTATTTCGTGTGAAGGCCGGTTATAAGCAGGTTCAGAAAGAGATATGTGACGGTTGCGTGCGTGATGTATCAATACCTGTTATTTTAATCTCAGCCGGGAAATTAGTTATATCATTCCGGCGGTAAACTCTGCTAAAATAATACAATTATTTTATATTAAGGAGTAAGCCCTTGAACATAGCTATAAGTGGACTATCCAATGCGGGAAAGACAACGATATTTAACGCCCTGACCGGCCTCAACATTGAAACCACTATTTATCCATCCGTCACGGAGGCCCC
This sequence comes from Nitrospirota bacterium, assembly GCA_015232165.1. Lineage (GTDB taxonomy): Bacteria > Nitrospirota > Thermodesulfovibrionia > Thermodesulfovibrionales > Magnetobacteriaceae > Magnetobacterium. Next base: position 1,585 of record JADGAE010000234.1, on the reverse strand, counting down.
CCACAGGGGGTCGGTGAAGGTCCCCGATGAGCGGGTTGATTGGCTTGCCGGTGTGTTTAAGCCAAAGAAGACGACCCATTCGACCATTGAGTACACGGACTTTATCGGTCTGACACGCGGGGATGCCGAAAACAACCGTAAGGTCCTGGATACCCTGAAGGATGCCGATGCCATTGTAGACGTGCTGAGGGCCTTTAACGACCCAGCCGTTGTGCACCCTGACAATTCGGTAGACCCGCTGCGGGATGCCAAGACCCTGGAGGTGGAGTGGGTGCTGTCCGACCTTGAGCTGGTGGAAAAGAGGCTTACACGAATGGCGGAGGCCGCCAAGAGGGGAAAGAAACCGGACGAGACCGAAAGAAAGCTGCTCGTAAAGTGCAAGGAGTCCCTTGAAAACGAACACCCGCTGCGCACCCTGTCCCTCTCCCCGGATGAGTGGAAGTCCTTGAGACACCTGCAGTTTGTCTCCGCCAAGCCCAGGATAATCGTCTTGAACATCGCAGAGGACGATATTAACTCCGGCAAAGTGGGGGAACTGGTTGCCGCCATAGCCGTGGCACTTGGGTGCAAACCGCAACACATAATCCCGCTTTGTGGTAAAATAGAAATGGAAATAGGACAACTGCAACCGGATGAGGCCGGGGACTTTCTCTCCGACCTTGGGATCACGGAACCTGCATGTAACAGACTGATAAGTGTTTGCTATGAGGCCCTGGAGCTGATATCGTTTCTGACGGTGGGCGAGGACGAGGTCAAGTCCTGGACTATCAACAGAGGCTTAAGCGCCGTGCAGGCGGCAGGCAAGATACACTCCGACATTGAAAGAGGCTTTATCAGGGCCGAGGTGGTCTCCTACGATGCCTTCAAGGCGGCAGGCGGCATGGCAGAGGCGCGTAAACATGGCTCCGTTACCCTACAGGGCAAGACTTATACGGTAAATGACGGAGATATTATAAATTTTAGATTTAACGTTTAATGAGGAGTACTTATGAAAGCACTAATATTGACCAATGAGTTTCCGCCATACATCTACGGGGGAGCCGGCGTGCATGTTGAGTACCTGACTCGTGAGATGTCCAGGCTAATTGACGTGGAGGTGCGATGCTTTGGGGACCAGTACGGACAGTTCGGCAACCTGTCCTTCAAGGGCTATAACTGCGATAAGAAGGCATTTGAAGGGTGTGATAAAAAACTTAGGTCGCCACTTGCCGCCTTTTACAACAACATACTGTTTAACATAGCCCCCGTAGAGGCCAACGTAGTACACTGCCACACCTGGTACACGCACATGGGAGGCATAATAGCAAGCAAGGCCTACGGTCTGCCCCTGATCATAACGACACACTCCCTTGAACCGCTAAGGCCCTGGAAGCGCGAACAGCTCGGCAAGGGCTATGACCTCTCCCTGTGGGTAGAGAAGACCGCAATGGAGATGGCCTCTGTCATCATTGCCGTCTCACACGGCATGAAACAGGATGTCGTAAACCTCTTCGACATAGATGAGTCAAAGGTAGTCGTCATATACAACGGCATAGACACCGACGAGTATACACCCAAGACATCAAAAGAGGCATTGATCGAATAT
>JADGAE010000233.1:550-3124 GCA_015232165.1 Nitrospirota bacterium | reverse complement strand
CATTATATCAACCTCCTGATTTACTCTTTCTTATATATCTTTTATAATCGATCTCAATATCTATTCTGGTTCTTTTCCGCATTACTCAGCCAGCTGCAGTTCAAGTTTGTACAGATTTTTTATAGGGAATTTCCTGCTTGCATCCAACATCTCTATTCCTACAATCTCATTTTTAACGGTAGTATGCAGTATAACACCCTCAGCTATCTCTATGGCTCCGTCAGGTTTTTTAGCTGAAAGTTGGATAAATGCTGCGTCTACTTCCTTGTCGTAGTTTATCTTCATATCCTTACCTCATGTATTTCTTTTTTAAAGGGTATGTTGTTATCACTGATATATCATCCCCTTGCTTACAGTAAACAACCTTAAGAGGATACCCTGAAAATCTATTTTGAAAACGTTTAACTGAAACTATTTTATCACCTTCCGGTTCAATGACATCGGGTGAATTTATAGCTAATAGAAGCTCATCCATGCTGATACTATAAAGTCGCATATTGTTTCTGGCATGCCTTTGCACCTTAATCATGTTTATATTATACCATAAATAGCAAAAAAAAACCCGCAATGATAGCCGTGTATTCTCATTTGCGGCTGAACTCTTACGATATTTCATAATGATTGTGGTGGGATGACTATCAACTGCTCGTAATGGCCGCCGCCCCGCCAACGATATCGAGGAGCTCGTTGGTAATGGATGCCTGTCTGGCCTTGTTGTACTGTAGTGTAAGTTGCTCCAGCATTTCCTTGACGTTTTGCGTGGCATTTTCCATTGCCACCATCCGCGCGGCCTCCTCCGACACCTGCGACTCAAGGATTGCCAGATATAGTCGGTTTTCGACGTACTTGGGTAGCAGGCCGTTTATGATCTCAACCTCCGAGGGCTCAAACAGGAACTTGATCTGCTCACCATCGGAGGACCTGTCAGTCTCCGATGTATTTAATTGCTTAATTGGCGATTGTTCAGTTGTTGATTGTTCAATGGGAAGCAGGCGCATACGCTTGACCGTCTGCACGAGCGTAGACTTGAACTCGTTGTAGACGATGATAAACTCGTCTATTCTGTCCTCCGGACTATCTCCCGTGTAGGAGGTAGTTATTTCGTTGGCGATCCCCTGGATTTGTTCATAAGTGAAGGTCTTGTAGAAATCTACGACTGACTTTCTTACCGGCACTCCCATGCGATGAAAGAATTCCTTTGCCTTTTTGCCTATTGTTGTGAGGTTGATTGCCACACCCTGACGCTTCAGATCAGCCAACAGCCGTTGTGTGTCCTTGAGGACGTTGGTGTTAAACGCACCACAGAGTCCCTTGTCGCTGGTCAGCACCAAGACCTCTACCCTCTGGATGGGCCGTACCGATAGCAACGGGTAACTCTCCTTGTCGTCAACCCCTGAAGAGAGGGTCACGATCAACGAACGCAGGCTGTTGGAGTAGGGTCTGGCCATCAGGACGTTGTTTTGCGCCCGCCTGAGCTTTGCGGCGGAGACCATCTGCATCGCCCGCGTGATCTTGCCGGTGCTCTTTATTGATGCAATGCGTTTTCTTATGTCTCTGAGACTAGGCATTTTATATTACTCTACGCTGGAGAAGGTCTTCATAAATTCTTTTACGGCCTCCGAAAGAGTTGGTTTTAAGTCATCGGTTATGGCCTTCTTTTCGATTATGGCTTTTAGCAGGGTTTCCTTGTTCTTCCGCATATAGTGTAGAAATGCCGGTTCAAAGTCCCTTATCTTTTCAACGGGCACCTGGTCCAGGAATCCCTCGGTTGCCGCAAAGAGCACTGCCACCTGCTCCTCAAAGGGCATGGGCATGTACTGCAACTGTTTAAGGAGCTCGACCATTCTCTTACCGCGCTCTATCTGGGCAAGGGTTGACTTGTCGAGGTCCGTTCCAAACTGTGCAAACGCTGCCAGCTCTCTATACTGTGCCAGGTCAAGTCTCAGGGTACCGGCCACCTGCTTCATTGCCTTTGTCTGTGCGGCGCTACCAACGCGACTAACCGACAGGCCGACGTTTATGGCCGGCCTGATACCGGCATAGAACAGGTCCGGTTCAAGGTATATCTGTCCGTCCGTTATTGATATAACGTTGGTTGGGATGTATGCCGAGACGTCACCGGCCTGTGTCTCAATGATGGGCAATGCCGTCAACGACCCCTTTCCAAGGGCATCGGAGAGCTTTGCCGCCCTTTCAAGCAACCTCGAATGCAGGAAGAACACGTCTCCTGGGTATGCCTCACGTCCGGGCGGACGTCTCAACAGCAACGACAACTGTCTGTAGGCCGCTGCCTGTTTACTGAGGTCGTCGTATATAATCAGGGCATGTCTGCCGGAGTCCCTGAAGTACTCACCCATTGCACAACCGCTATAGGGTGCTATGTATTGCAGCGATGCCGGCTCACTGGCGCTTGCGCAAACGATGGTCGTGTGTTTGAGCGCTCCATGTTCCTCGAGTACCTTGGCCACCCTGACAACGTTAGACATCTTCTGTCCAATGGCCACGTATATGCAAAAGACGTCGGTGTGTTTTTGATTTATGATAGCGTCAACGGCGATGGCCGTCTTACCGGTC
>JADGAE010000233.1:0-392 GCA_015232165.1 Nitrospirota bacterium | reverse complement strand
TGGGACCCTTGCCGTCTATCGGTTGCCCTATGGCATTGACGATTCTTCCCAACAGTGCCTCTCCGACGGGAACATCCATGATCCTGCCCGTGCGTTTTACTATATCGCCCTCGTGTACGAGCTGTGACTCTCCAAAAAGGACGGAGCCTATTGTCTCATCTTCGAGGTTTAACGCCATACCATAGACGTCGTTAGGGAACTGGAGAAGCTCACTTGACATAGCCTTGTCAAGGCCATACACCCTGGCAATACCATCACCAACGCTCAGGACGGTGCCTATCTCACTTACGTCTATTTTTTCCTCAAATCCGTATATACTTTTCTTGATCTGTGCGCTTATCTCTTCCACTTTTATTTCCATATCATCACCCCTTTAATAGTGCTTCTCTTAA
>JADGAE010000232.1 GCA_015232165.1 Nitrospirota bacterium | reverse complement strand
GCGGGCGTCTTCAGGACGGCAACGGGGTCGTACACGGGCAGGCCGTCAACGGTAGTCAATTGTTTTTGCGGGGACTTGTCGAGGAAGGCCATGGCTGAGGCCCCCATTGATGCAAGCATGCGACGGGTCTGTATGCCTCCTGTGCCGGCACCCCAGATGTAGAGGGGACGCTGTCCGCAGTTGTCAACAATATCCCGGAGGCCGCATATGGCGATCTCCCTTATAGCGTTTTCCATTTTGATGATTTCGGTGAAACCACCTGCCGTCTGTCCGCTGATTATCCGTTTGCCGGATGTTGTCCTGTTGGATATTGTCCCTATCAGGTCAAGAACTTCCGTTGCGTGTGAGGCATTACGGTGTAGAGGTGTCAGCCCTACCACGAGGTCTTGATTAAGGGCCATGAGATACCTGCCGTAGCCCTCACTGCGCGTATAGACAATGTCAACCATTGTGGCTATGAGTCGGTCCCGGGCTATTTGTATCCGGTCAAGATTGGAGAGATTGGTTCCTCTGAAGAAGGCTTCACCGAGGTCTTCATCTGGTGTTATGTCAGAGGCATCGTATATGAGGACTACACTACCTGAGAGCCTGCGTATTATGGTTGACCTGTAAAGTGCCATGCTGCGGTCCTCCAGCCAAATTGCATCAAAGTGTAAGACATTGTCTTTTGTAAAATCGTAAAAGTCTATGTCGTTGTAGAAGACCTTGACCCCTGCTCTGGTCAACCAGCGGTGTGCCCCGACAGGGTCAACCTCCTCCGTGTGGATGGCCACGTTAAATCCCGCCTCTTTAAAGAAATGCAGCACCAGTCCAATCTCTCCAGCAGACGATTGCGACATGGGGAGTCTGTAGCACAGCAGTAGGACCCAGGGTCTGTTACCGCTAACGCTTGCACGAGCGATCAATGACTCGTCGTAGGTATGGAAACAGTATTTGAGTCTGTTTTGCCACCTCTGCTTAAAGCGTGTGAAATCGCTATGCTCGTATTTTCTTAAGGCTATTTTATCCAGGTTTGGTTTATGGAGACGGTATAGAGACACCTCCGCCTCCGGCTGATACAGTACGCTATAGCCGAGTTGGTCAATATTGAAGCACAGGTTGGCCTCCAGCAGGCTAACCGGACAAGACATGGTATCAAATCCATTGGTTTCGCTCCAGGCCTGGCGATTTATGGCAATAAAGTCCAGCGTAAAAAAATCCACCTCTCTGAGATACTCACAGTCAAGGGTCTGGTTTGGCTTATTCCAGCCGTACTTAAGACTCGAGCCATCAGAAAACAGCACACAGGCGGCGTTATCGATTCCCCCCGTGACAAAGATAGTCTTCGCCCCTACTATGCCTGCATGCGGATGTTCTGTGAATGTCCTTAAAACCTCCGGAACCGATGACGGGGTCAGCAATATTGTTGATGAGATAAAAAACAGATACTTGCCTGTAGTTGAGTTTGCAATGTCATTTAACGCATGGAAACGTCTTTGGTCATCCTCGACTTCCCGGACGGCGGCATTGCACATGCCGCGGATGTAATTGGCCGTGTGAGTCGTCCCCGCTACAACATGCACCTCGTATGGGTGGTCTACGCATCGCTCGTATATCGAAAACAGGCTGAGGTATAGCAGCGGTGTGACTTCGTCGTAAACCGATACGATAAACGTTATCAGCGGGGCATCGTCTTGTGGATATTCAAAGGGGTTGGGGATTTTCAGTATGTTTGTTCGTATTAGCATATGTGTGTTAGGCATTGCAATGCCCATTGTGGTAACATCGTTGTTGTCCGATGACAAAGGGAGGGTGTTTTGATAAATATCCGTAATATACAATGGGAAATCCTTATTTACCAACAGGAAGGTCAGAGCGGTGGAGAACCAGTTGAAGTCAAAGGCAACCTCAATGGACGGGCAATGGACGGTAAATCCCCCGGCGTTTTCGACCAGGGCGTGGTAAAAAGAAACGGTATCCATTTTGGGGATACCGACAAATCTTGCAGGAAACGGCATCCCCTTCAGGTCAAGTAGTTGTTGGGCAGCATCCGCATCGGAGATTACAATGACCTCGATGTCGTGGACCTTTTGTGCGGACAGGTGCAAGAGGGTATTTTTTATTTTTTCAAGGTACCAGTGGGATGTTTCCAGGGCCTCTCTGCTAAAAGGGATAACCATGGTGGTCAGCGGGCCTTCAGGCAGGAGTGAGGAGTGCTTCTTGTATCTTTTGTAGACGGCATTATACTCTGGGAAAAAACTTGACCACTCTGCAAAGCCACTCTTGGACTTATCATGAAACCTGTATACCGCCAAGACATCAGGTATACTATAGAACACATGTTTGAGACTCATCTTTAACCACATATCAAAATCCATTGTGTAGTGCAGAGATGCGTCAAATAGACCGGTTTCTTTTAGGATGTCTGTCTTGAAAAAAACCGACGGCTGTGTCGGGGGCACGCAATGGTCCCAGTACCTGATCATGTCTTCGAAGGTAAGTTCCCGATTGCGGGAGAGGAAACTCTCCATCGTGCTTTCAAATAGATACAGCGTCTGTGCGACAATTACCTTTGCATGTGGCATAATTTCAAAGGTCATTGCGATGGTATAAAATGCGTTTGGGCAGTAATAGTCATCCGAGTTGAGCCAGGCGATGATGTCGCCTCCGGCGCGTGCAACACCCTTGTTTAGGGCATCCGACTGACCGTTGTCCTTTTCCGATATCCACTTAAGGTGGGGGTATCTTCTCAATACCTCGATTGTGTTGTCGGTGGAACCGCCGTCTATAACTATATGTTCAAAGTTGGGGTAGTCCTGGGCAATGACACTCTGGATCGTGTGCTCTATATATCTGCCCTGATTCAGTGTTGGGGTGATAACCGATATACTTGGCAGCGGATTAGCGCCATGTCTTATGTCTCTTTTTGCGTCCATACAGTGTCAACCTTAATCTATGGATTATATCATAAAAACAGCAAAATGTCTAAGACTACCAAGACCCGGGTGCATAAAAAAATGGTGGGTGCCTTTGGGAAAGAAAGGGGCGTCTTGTGGCCGGGGTGCCCCACCCCCTCCGCTCGCACAGCGACGTTACCGCGCCCCCTTCAGAACCCCCTGCAAGGGGAGGGGCGAGCCGCCCCGGGCATGAAGAAGTCCCCTTGACCCCTTTATATGCATTTTTATTACCACTTGTTATCCACCA
>JADGAE010000231.1 GCA_015232165.1 Nitrospirota bacterium | reverse complement strand
TGAAGGGGGCGCGGTAACGTCGCTGTGCGAGCGGAGCCGCCCCTTTTTTTTCTTGACCGGAGTTAACTCAACAGGCAATTTCCTTTTTATGTGCCCGAAAGGGCAGCTCCACCTCCAGGGTAGAGCCACCCACTTCTTGCTACAAAATTCCAACTTTGTCTTACTTGTGTGCGCTTTGAGTGTGTCCTTTGTTGAGTTTGCCCATTAACTTGAGCGTGTATGACACGAGATGCCACCTGTCATCCTCGTTGAGGGTGTCCTGATAGGACGGCATACCGGTGCCATCCAGGCCGGAGGTGAACGTCATGTAGATATCCTGCGGTCTGGAGCCTTTCTTTAAGTCTCCGGTCTGGAAGTTAAACGGCAGTATCTGCTCGCCCCAATCGTCCTTGATATCCTCGGACTTGGAGCCGTCTCCCTTGCCTGTCTCTCCGTGGCACTCCCAGCACTTCATGTTCTTGTATATGGCCTTGCCCTTGTTGACGGAATCAGCGCTGCCAACCCAACCGGGTGCCTTTGTCACTATTGCCTCACAGGGCTGCTCCTCCTGAAACCTCGACGAAAAGGACTTTACATAGCTCCTCACCGCCTTGAGGTCATCCACAGGCACCTCCTTCAGGCTCGGCATAAATGACCTCGGAATCCCGTTGGTTATTATATACAAGAGATCGTCATCAGAGGGCAGACAACCCGTGGCCGTGGTGCGAAACCTGTAAAGCCCCATCGTAAAGTCCCGCGGACGTATGTCTATGATCCGACCCGTTGCCTCTTCCTTGCGCAGCACACCGGCTGCCCCCTTGCCGTCTCCATTTTTACCGTGACACACCATGCAGCGTACCTTGTATACCTTCTCGCCGTGCTTGACCTGGGCCTCGTCTTCCGCAGCAACCACAGGCGCTGCACATAAAAGCATCATACATAGCAGCAACATCAGTATGCCATAAAATCTTATTTGGGGCAGTGGTGCCCCACCACCTCTGTTTGGTCTTTCCATATATACCTCTCTAACTGTGAAGTATTGTCTATAAGCGGGGTCAGACCCCGCTTTACGTTGCTCTAAACCAGCAGCCATTCTACTTCTTGGCCGCACGTCCAAAATCCCTTATGTAGGCAACGACATCGGCTATGTCCTGATTATTTAACCCCATCTCCTCAGAGGCAAAGGACGGCATGGATGTCCCCTCCCTGCCATCGCGTATCGTAACGGCAAGAAATTCAGGGTCCACCATCTTTGTAACCGCGGGATTTCTAAGGTTGATACCAATCAGGTTCTCCCCGGCCTTGCCATCCTTGCCATGACACACGGCACAGTGCGAGTCAAATATCTCCTTGCCGCGTTCGGCGCCGGCATTGATGTCCTTAATTGGGAAGGGCTGATGACCTTCGGCCGGCCTCTTGGCGGCCAGGTATTGTATGATCGACTTGATCTCCTCGTCGCTGACCCCGGCGGCAGTTGACTTCCATGCCGTCATCTGAGTGCCGTTGCGGCCCTCCTTGATAATCGTCTCTAGGTTTTTGTCATCGGCGAGCTTTAAAAATGACGGGTTCTGTATTGCGGGCACCGTGCGTTTAAATACCTCATCGTAGACGCTGTTCTTGCCGTCCCCGTGACAGGCGGAACAGTACATCCTGTACAGGGTCTCACCGTCTTGTTTGGGCGGACGTGCATAGCTCTTGCGACGGTACTCCAGCGGCAACTCATCCGGTCTCAACGTCAGGGCAAATATCGTCAGCAGGTCTGCCTCGGTCCCCTTGAGTTTGGCCTTCATCTCGCTACCGGGGACGATGGCTCTCGGGTCGTCAAAGTGCTGCTTCAACCAGTTGGGCACGGTATGATCGCCAACGACGTTTTTCATCGAAAAATACGCTATCGGGCGATATCCTACACCATCGAGGGGTTTACCTAGGTCTCCGCCGACCTTGTTTATCTTGTGGCAGCCCTGGCAGCCCTTCTCCCTGAAGAGCTTATCGCCCTCGGCGGCCTTATCTCCACCCTTGGTACTGAGCATGTCAACGTCATGGCACTGTACACAGGCGCTCTGTGTGTAGTTTAGCGGCAAGATGGGGTTGTCCCAGTAGGTGTGCCCCTTGGCATGGGCCTCTCGCTTGTTGGTGGCACTGCCCTGCCCTTCGTGACAGACGGTGCAGCCGAACCTGTCTATCGGGTGGTTGGTCAGGTAATCACCGCTGTGTTTTTTGAAGGGGACCTTGGCTGCTGCCATCATTGGGTTGTCTACGCCCATGTGACAACTCGTGCAGCGGTCTTCTTTCTTGAGGGTGCCGAGATATATCTGCTGCAACTTCACATCCAGGGCCTCCGCCCTCTTTCTTGACGTCTCATCCTTTGCGTTTTTTATCAGCATGTCCTTGTACTCAAGCTGATAGTATTTCCACTCAGGCATCACCCCATGAAATGCCACCAACGCAAGGTAGGTCATGACAAGAAGCGATGATATTAATAGTACAGACAAGTAAAATCTACTATACATTTTTACCTCTTAATCGATTTATTGTTAATCATCTCTGTGTGCATCTTATCCGGCATTAGTGGACCGGCCACTGGTCCTTTGACCAGTAAAATTCCCAGTTTGGTCCGCGCAGTTCCGTGGCAAAGTACGTCAGTATCACGTAGCTGACCAGGAACATCACAAACAACGCCATCGCACCCAACCTCGTCGAACCGGTCCGCTTAATCACATGCAGCGACCATGCGATCATAAACCCTACCCACAAGCTGCCGGGATTTACAAACGTGATAATTATCTGCGGTATATCGGGGAACCAGCTCCTGAGCCAGCCGAACTTTACGGCGAAGACCAACATCCCTATCACCACAACCACGCTGATGATAAATGCCTCCAATGCCACTACCCTGCCCTTCTTGTCGGTAAACCAGATACCGACGTTGTACTGCTCCCTGTCCAGGTAGGGTATCAGTATAAGCCCCAAGAGCGACAGACCTGGTAATCCCACCCCGCCCATAAAGGCCGAATAAGACAACAGCTCCTGCAGGCCAAGGAAGTACCAGGGTGCCTTTGCCGGGTTTTCCGGTATCAGCGGGTTGGCAAACTCCTTCAACGGTGCATCTATGTAGTATGAGTACACCAGCGCAATGGCCATGGTAAACATAAACACGGCCAACTCGGCTATCAGGAGATTTGGCCAGCTCATGACGGTGTTTTCGACGTCTCTGTCCA
>JADGAE010000230.1 GCA_015232165.1 Nitrospirota bacterium | reverse complement strand
GGAGGGGCGAGGCGCCCCGGCCACGAAGAAGTCCCCTTGACCCCATTATTTCACAGTCAATTATCATGCCTGAAAAAACCTGTGCCATTTCAGCATACCATATTTACCAATATCGCCGCACTGTCATTGCGCCTAATGGCGTGTACTTAAATGCCACTGGTGAAAGCAATAGCGTAGAAAGGTAGTAACAGAGCGCACCGTTTAGAACGTAAAGCCCCACTGCCCAGACAAGACCCATCTCAACGCTGTCTTTCAGATAATAAATGCCAAACGCCAGGGTTGCTACGAACAAGATCAGAAAGAGGACTGTCCACCAGGTGCGTTTGCCAGCGCTCTTCCAATCAACGACCTTCATGCCCCACTGTGCAACTACATACCACACCAGGCTAAACGATGTTGCGGTGATGCACACAATAAGCGCACCTTTCATAAAATAACCCTCCCACGTCTCGAGATCGGCGCTCAGTAGGTCCGTGCCTAATGGAATGGTAACCAGTTTGCTAACGATGTATTTCAACTCTACGTCGAATAACAAGTAAAACAAGCAACCTATAGCCACTATGCCTATAAACGATAAAATATGCCTCAACATGTGATACCCTCCCTTTTCTTTAATCCTTTTTAAAGTAGAAATAGACTTTACCTAATTTCGGTTGTTTATCCTGAAATATCTGTTCGATTTTATCGATAAAATCTTCGGCGGCCAATGCGCTGGTATCCGTGGATTTTTTATTTTTCCACCACTTGCCGACGTCTTTAAATGCCTTTCCGGATGGTTTCAGCTCTAAGGACAGACGATAGACGCTGCCGGAGTTCAATTTTTTGGCATTGAGGTCAAGGCGCAAGGCGAGCATTGTCTTGTTATTATCCGCACACAACATCGAGTTAACGCTAAAGGCGTCGGCAATATCCTTGACCTCTCTGAATCCGTTTTTTGCGACATATCTTTCAATCGTCTTATTGTTCTCTATCAATCCGCTTTCCTTGCAGCCTGACAGTCCCTTGTTACAGGGCGGCGGATTTGTGTCCACCTTAAAAGGCACTCTATACTCAACGGGTGAGTAGTTTAACTTGGTGATTACATTAGCGGTGGCATTTTTCCGTACCAGGAACTGCCTGATGACTTCATGCTGGAGCTTTCCGTCCTTGCTGTTGGGCTTGACAAGCCTGCGGTCCTCAACAACTTTATCCCCGTAAATTATTGAACCTGCAGGGAATGTCAAGGGCTGTTCAATAATGGTTGGAGAGAAAACAGTCATATTTTCCTTTGAGATAATTTTATCAAACTGACGGATTACCTGATTAAAAAGCTCTTCGATATTGGCATGACTGCCTAGCGCAACTATGTAAAATCGCTTATCTGAAGACGTAACATTATCATTAAAACGACTATTCACACCTCCAATCCCTACGGAATAACCCCTGGAGATACATTTATTGTTAATGCCTTTTATTAAGTCCATTCTATCGAGGTATTTATCCTGCTCGAGATCGGTTATTATTATCGACAAGGTATTTTTCTCACAAATATCGTCTCTCTCTGTCAGTTTATATATTCTTGTTTCTTCATGAAAACCCTTGTCTCTATAAAAATCGCGATATACGGCATTAGCTAAGTCTTCCCTCTTTTTTATTTCCAAGACTCTTGTTGCGAACTTGTAATAATTTACCTTTGAGGTAGGCCACTTTGCTACAAAAACGGATTCTATCTGTTCTACGACTGTTTTATAGCTAGTACGGTCATCTTTAACAAACCCCTTCATAGAGCCCGAGGCATCGACAAAGACATTTACCGTAAGCTTTTGCGACACCGAATCTTTTGTTGTCAAGTCTACAGCGTCGGGTGCCGGAACCCTCGAGTCACTACAAGCCACCGTGAGGGCTGCTACGGATACGACCAACAACAAGTATAGCCTCCCCATTAAACCATTAAAACTCATAGAATCTATAGTAAAGCAAAATTTTATAAAAAACAAGAGAAATTTACTTCACCGCCATAAAAGCATTATCAAATATTCTGTGGCAATACATAAATGGCTACAATAAGCACTTGAGTGTAAATATTAGGTAATAGTTCACCCCCCTAAGAAGAAAAGACAAAGAAGGGGACGACTCCGCCCGCACGGCGGGTGTTGCCGCACCCCCCCTTCAGAACCCCCCTGCAAGGGGACCAGTCCCCTTGACCCCATAATATCTTGTTCCAGTGCAATCTTTCTATTGTATACCGTGAACTATTACAATATTAGCGGCTATTTACAACTTTGAGTGGTTAAGATAAGGCGGTAGATTGTACCATTCGCTCCCGTTGATTGCTAACCTCAAGCTTATTAACCCACTTGAAGTAAGAAAGAGTCTAAAACTTTTGTCCGTGTACTTAACAGTCTATAAGTCTGTATTTAGCCACTGTTCCACCTTTCCTATGTCCTCTGGTGTATCAACGGCGTGTGTTTGCACCGTTGTCTCAATAACCTTTATCCTGTAGCCATGGTGCAGCGCACGGAGTTGTTCCAGGCTTTCGGTCATCTCAGTCATACACCGAGGCCGGTGTCTGAGGGCCATAAGTACCTCCCTGCGATAGACATAAAGCCCTATGTGCTTATAATACCGGCCATGATATTGGCCCTCTGGTGCATCCCTGCAAAATGGTATCGGCAGCCTTGAAAAATACAAGGCAAACCCCTCCGCGTCAGTGACGACCTTTACGACGTTTGTATTGTGTATTTCATTCTTGTTGGAGATCAGGATTTTTAAGGTAGCCATGTCTGCGCGTTTATCGTCCATGAGGCCTACGCATTGGTCGATCATCTCTGCCCTGACCATTGGTTCATCGCCCTGGACGTTTACGATGATATCGGCGTCAAGGCCCTCTGTTGCCTCCGCAATCCTGTCTGTGCCCGATGAATGCTCCCCGGATGTCATCACAACCTTGCCGCCAAATCCCTCCACCACATGCCTGATCCGGATATCATCGGTGGCAACAATGACCGCGTTGAGGCTCACAGCCCCAGACACTCCCTCATACACATGTCGGATCATGGGCCTGCCCTTTATGAGCGCCAACGGTTTACCCGGAAATCGAGTCGATTCGTACCTCGCAGGTATTATCGCTACCGTAGTCATCGTGCTAGATAAGCAGAAGAGCATAAGTAGTTATAACAACAGAAGAAAAGAAGGAGGGCGGCTCCGCCCCCTCCTCAGACCTCCC
>JADGAE010000229.1 GCA_015232165.1 Nitrospirota bacterium | reverse complement strand
TATTTCACACTCAATTATCATGCCTGAAAAAACCTGTGTCATTTCAGTATACCATGAAATATAAAGAGGATACAAAAAAAATCTTTGACAATCCGGTGCGAACTATTTAATAATACACATATAGTGCAAAATAGGACATATCTGTTTCTTGTTGCTTTGCTGTTGATGTTGTTGTGCGTTAGAGACGCTACGGCAGGAGGACAGTGGGTGTTTCCGCCGGATGGGGACACCTGGAACAATGATTTCGGCGACATCTCAACCGCCATCCAGTTTGGCGACATAGATGGCGACGCCGGCAATGACATAATCTTTGGCACCACCAAGGGGTACATTTTTGCCCTTAGACCAGGCGGTAAAAAGTACAGATACCTCAAGGTGGGGAAGTCCGTCAAGGCAAACCCCATTATTATAGACTTCAACAGGGATGGTAATGCCGATATCCTGGCCTTTGGCAGGGATGCAGACTTCAGTGAACCGGCAAAGAAGAGCACGATGGTCATAATCTCAGGCAACGACTTTAGCAGGCTGGTTGAAGTTGAACTCGACGGCAGCATTGTCTCACGTCCCGCCCTGGCAGACTTCAACAACGACGGCAACATAGATATCCTCATCCCGGCAAGGGGGCTTTATTTGATAGACGGTTCCATAAGCAAAGAGAAAAAGGACATCCACATACACAACTATACCGTTGACGGCATTACCTTCTCTTCACCCATCGTGGAGGACTTTAACGACGATGGCGTGTACGACTTTATGATCCCCTACACATACAAGAACAAGCCCTACGTGGATGTCTTTCTCTCCGAATCGTCCGACTTTAAGTATTCAAAGTACACCTTTGGTCTCAGGAATGAACTGCGCGTGATCCCCACCCTTATCAAGGAAACGGATGGGGAGACAATTACGTGGCGTCTGATTGCGCCATCATTTAACAAGACCATTGACTTCTATACGATCAAGTGGGATGCGGACGTAGAGGAGTTGTCCATGCAACCGGTGAATGAGTTCAAGGAGCACGATTACAGGTTCAACGGTCAACTGCCTGCCCTGATGACCCCGGGCAGTCCACCGGCACTTTACCTGACCCTGCCGGAGAGGAGTTCCCTGTGGCGGCTAAATGCCTATAGCGGTGAGCTTGTCTCAAAGTCGTTAGTGGGAAATTTGAGCGGCAATATGTCCATATATCTCAAAAAGAACGAAGACGCCTCCCTGACCCCGATTGTCATCCTCCAGGATGATGACGGTCTGTATCTCTATGGCCTCGGCGACAACTCAAGACAAGCGCTCACTCAACAGGGCACCACCCTACCGGCCATGCAGGAGATATATCTGTATCCCCAACATGTGGGCAAAAACCAATACATCCCCCTGGGCATCACAATCCGGAAGCAGGTAAAGCACCCAAAACAGATAGTGTGTGACCCCGATGTCGTCTTAAACCTCTCCCTGCTGCATCCCAACATCACCGGATACCTAAACCAGGGGACGTATCCATCCCAGGAGATGGTAGCTATCCTTAAGGAGATGGCAAGCACGCTGGACTGGAGAAATATCCGCGGCATGGCAAGGATCGCCTCCCTGGTGACGCAACTCTATCCCTCCGACAACGACTTCCAGGGCGTCTTGCACGGGTTCAAGAAGGCCGTAAAGGAAGAAAAATCACTCTTCTTCAAGATTGTCAGGGCAAAGCAGGACATAAGGAAAAAGGCCGCCAAGTACGACTACTCCACCCTCCTGGACTGGATAATGACCGGTAGGATAGAGGAAGAGCTTGCATACGTACTCAGCAAAGACCCGGACTTCCTCGAAGACAGGAATGTGGCCGGGCTGTACAATGACATCTATCTGCTCAAGGGGTTGATAGATGCCTTTTTCCCCGTCTTAACGGGCATCATTGCGTTGTCTTTGGCAGTGTTGTTGGTATTTAACTATCAGATGTTCATAAAGGCTTATTATGTGGTCTTTTACTACTTTAAGGTAAGGGGGGCGTGGATGCAGAGTATCGCAAAGAATCACGATGCCGAGTTCTATGTAGAGGATTTGCTCAAGGAGGGGGTCTTCTCAAGACGGCCTTCGCACTTTTTTAACCTGAAGCTAAATACGCTTATGACACTGCTCATAGGCAGGGATGACTTTCTGTGGCACAAGGTGTTATTGTTGATTGAGGACAAGGTTATATTAAGCCGTATCTTTAACGAAGAAGACAGCAGGGGGTTTTATCGTTACATGCTGTATCAGTACAAGCGGTTGTTTTATAAGCAGCTCAGGAGAGAGTCATTTGTTCACTGGTTGTTGTTTCAGCTTACGCATCTCAAAAAACGTGATTTTTACGAGTATGCGACAACGAATGAGGCCCTTGTTATTATCAAGTCCGAACTGGCTCTAAAATTCCTCAAGCTCAACGACTACAGGCCGGCGTTTAACTACCTGCACGGGCAAATACTGGCCTTTAACAAGGACATGCCTGACCCGGGGTTTGCCAGGTTTCTGAGTCAACTGGCGGATTATAAGATAGAGAGCTATTTCTACAAGTACGAAAGACACTTCTTTAAGAGGATACGCACCTTTGAGGAGCAGGTCGGGATACTCACCTTCTACAAACGCCGACACCTCCTGCCACGCGTAGAGGTCATCGTCAACGGGATGCTGAATAAGGCCCTTGGACATGGCGGTTTTCCCAGGCACGTGGTAAATGACTACATACCGATAGAGCCGATAAGGGACCACGGTCTGTTTTTGACCGTCATGGCCTACAGTCACATGCGGCGTGCCCGGGTGGTATTGCGGTGCATCCCTCATAGATACAAACACATAGACCTGACCTCGGATACCAGGATAAAGGGTCTCTCGGGTAATTTCACTCCCATAGTCAACGTCCACCGCAACCTGCGTTGGAACGTTCAGGTGGAGACCTACATTGCCGCCACGCCGTTAAAAAGGATGTTGGGCAATCTCCCGTTAAGCGCTATTCAGGGGATACTGTTAAGTCTGGCCGCGCTTATAAAACGACATTCCCCGTTGTGGTTTATCCCCAACCTGCATCCCTCCAATCTGTTCTGGGACGGCGAGTCGGTGTACCTCTCATGTACGGGGCTATCGAAGCTGGCAATGGACAAGGATGTCATTATGCTTTACAGAAAGAGCCACAGGCTTCTGAAGCAGAACGTCTTTATGACGCCTGAGTTTCGGCGTTCCCCGCATCCGCAGAA
>JADGAE010000228.1 GCA_015232165.1 Nitrospirota bacterium | reverse complement strand
CTGTGCAATCATGGATCAGACAGTCCCTTGTGCTTCCTTAAGTCAACAGCATTAGGGTTGAGGGGGGTGCGGCAACACCCGCCGTGCGGGCGGAGCCGCCCCTTTCTTTCTTTGTATTGCACGCAATCTAAACGCGCTATACACGGCTACTCCTATTTCTTGACGAGTGGTTTATCACCGGACCACACCAGTACCACCGGGCTTGCTACAAATATGGAAGAATACGTACCAATGCTGACACCAATAATCATGGCAAGGGAGAAATCATGGATGACCTCTCCCCCGAAGAGATACAGCGATATCGAGGCCAGCAACACGGTTATAGAGGTCACGATTGTCCGCGAGAGCACCTCGTTTATGCTCTTGTTTATTATCTTCTCTGCCGGGTCCTTGAACATGACCCTTAGATTTTCTCGTATCCTGTCAAAGACAACGACCGTGTCGGTAAGCGAATAGCCGGCTATCGTCAACAGTGCGGTCAGCAGTATCAAGTTTATCTCCAGGCCAAAGACGTAAAATATCCCCAGTACCGCCAGGACGTCATGCAACGTGGCCACCGTCGCACCTATACTAAAGCTGAACTGGAAACGCCAGCCCACATAGACCAGTATCCCAACCACCGAGGCTATGATTGCCCACATGGCATCCACCCGGAGCCTCTTGCCCACCTTGGGGCCTATCTCGGAGATTGAGTCCACGGTTATCTTGTTTCCAGCAATCCCATTTTCAACGGCTGCTATGACCTTTTCGGAGAGACCGACGGCCTTTTCATCCTGTTTCTTTACCAGGATCAGCACCTTTCCTTCGGTGGGGAGGTCTTGCAGTTCTGCGTCTTTTATGCCGCCTGCCCCAACGGCCTCCCGCACCTGGTGCAGAGACACCGGCCTTTCAAACTTGAGCTGCACGGCCATGCCTCCGGCAAAGTCTATGCCCAGGTTGGCAGTGCCTCGCGCTATTGCCACAATGGCAAATATACCCAACAGCGACAATACACCTGATACGGCAAAGGCTACGTAGCGTTTGCCCATAAAATCCACGTTTGATTTCTTTATTAGCTCTATCATATGCTGAGACTCTTGACCTCCTTCTTTGTGTGGATGAAATCAAACACTGCCTTGGTGCCAATAAGCGACGTAAACAGGTTGATTACTATACCGATACTGAGTGTCACGGCAAATCCCTTGATAGGGCCGGTGCCAAACTGAAAGAGCACTGCCGCCGTGATGAGAGTGGTGACGTGTGAGTCTACGATGGTCAAAAATGCCTTGTCGTAACCAGAATCCACGGCAGAACGCGGCGTCTTTCCAATCTTTAACTCATCTCTCATGCGCTCAAACAACAGGACGTTGGTATCGACGGCCATACCGATGGCCAACACGATACCCGCTATACCGGGCATTGTCAGGGTTGCGTTGATGGCAGCCATCACCCCAAGCAGGAAAAATATGTTCAACACCAGCGCCGCATCTGCTATGAGGCCGGAGAGCTTGTAGTAGATGAGCATAAATGCCGAAACAAGCACAAAGGCGACAACGGAGGCCAGTTTACCCGCCTCGATGGAGTCTCGTCCCAGAGAAGGGCCAACCGTGATGTTCTGGTGCATCTTCACCGGTGCCGGCAGCGACCCTGCCCTTAGCACAATGGCCAGGTCCTTTGCCTCATCCATCGAAAACGACCCGCTTATCTGGGCACTGCCTCCGGATATCTTCTCCTGGATCACAGGGGCCGAATATATGTTGCCATCGAGGATGATGGCAAGCCTCTTCTTGACGTACTTGCCGGTGACCTCCTCAAAGAGCTTGGCACCCTCCGGGTTAAACGTTATTGAGACATAGGGCGTGTTAAAACGCGAGTCTATGGCGACCCTCGCCTCCGAAAGTGAGTCCCCGGTCATAGCGACCTCTTTTTTGACCAACATGGGGTGTTTGGTGACTTCGGTGGTCTCCTTGTTGACGCGCCGTTCAAAGCGCAGCTCGGCGTCTTCGGGGAGTTTGCCGGCGTACTTCTTTATCAGTTCTTCTTCCTCTGCTGGCTTTATGGATGCCGGTATCTCAGCGGCAACGGTGGAGGCATCGTCAACGAGGCGAAACTCCAGTTGTGCGGTCTTGCCGATAAGCTCTATTGCACGTTTTGGTTCTTTGACGCCGGGCAACTGGACGATCAGCTCGTTTTCACCCTGGCGCTGGATGACCGGCTCCGTGACGCCAAACTGGTCGATCCTGTTTCGTATGGTCTCAAGGGCCTGATCGGTGGCGTTGTCCTTTATGGCCTTGACCTCTCTATCGGACATCGTGTAGGTGACGCTCCCGCCAGACTCCTTTGATACCATGGTCGTGTAGGTGCCCTCGATGACCTTCCTCACCTCGGCCGATGCCGGCGTAACAATGATGCTAACGCCTTCGGATTTTACGTCGGCCTTGAGTTTCTTATCTTCCAGCAGTTTCCTGATGTTACCAGCACTCCTTGCAGCCGTCTGCTCCACGGCCTTGTAGCCCTCCACCTCAAAGACAAGGTATATGCCGCCCTGAAGATCAAGCCCCAGGACGATACCCTTATCAGGCATGTTGCCCCTGTAAGCCTCCGGCATATGCTTAAACACCGGTGTGTTGGGCAACAACGACATTAACGAAAGGACTATGGCCAGTCCTATAAGGGCAAATCGCCACTTAACACTCTTTTTCATTTAACCTCCATTTTTCTTTTACCGTATTTCAACATCAATCCTCCTCGGCAGTGGCCCTGATGCCGGATATGTGGGTCTTGCCAAACTTGACCTTGACGTTTTCGGCTATTTTTAAAGTAACCGTCTTTTCGCTAACAGACTCCACCAGACCGTATATCCCACTGGATGTAATCACCTTATCGCCCTTTTTTATTGTTTGCAGCATATCGGTATGCTCTTTGGCCTTTTTTTGCTGGGGCCTGATCAGAAGCAGATAGAAGATGATAAAAATAATAAAGATAGGAAGCAGGCTCATAAACGCATCCCCGGTGCCACCCTGCCCCCCACCCCCGCCGGGTGGTTGCCCCATTGCCCACGCCTGTGTCAATGGCAGTGCCCATGCCAGTGCCAATGAATTTGATATAAACATAAATCTAAACCTCCAATGTTTTTTTCCATTATATAGTAAACCTTTTCTTCTATTTTAGCAAGTGTCTAAAATTACCGGGCGCATAAGAAACTCATGGGTGCCTTGGGGAAAGAAAGGGGCGTTTTGTGGCC
>JADGAE010000227.1 GCA_015232165.1 Nitrospirota bacterium | reverse complement strand
GTCGCAGCAGGTCGCACCTGCCCCGGGCACGAAGAAGTCCCCTTGACCCCATTATTTCACACTCCATTATCATGCCTGAAAAAACCTGTGTCATTTCAGTATACATGTCTATGTTCTTTTGCTTATTGCCCCCTCCCTTTATGGGATGGTGGTAAGTTTACAGTCATCACTACTTGTGCAGGACTACCCTTTTTGTATTGAATGCGCTCGAAACGCGCTATAAATCTTGGCTCCACTGTCGTTTGTGGTACCACCCCTCTGTCTTTGCCTTTTCTTTACGCTGTTTTAGTAGTGTTCAAACTCGTCGTCTTTCCGTGCATCTCTTTCTTCATCGCTCAGGCGCAGGTTAGTTCCGGGGTGACTTGTCCTGCTTTCCGGTTTATTTTGGTATAGGTGTTTCTTTATATCACTGCCCCTGTCGCTGCCAATCATCCTGGATTGGGCAACTCTGGTTCTTTGGCTTTTTTGTGGGCCTGACGGCTGCGGTTTTCTTGATAGTTTATCGTCAACGGCTATCTTGAAGAAGGCAATGGTGTCTTGCATCTGCCCTGCCTGTGCTGATAGTTCCTCCGAGGTGGTTGACATCTCCTCTGCGGCGGCGGCGTTTTGCTGGATTACCTGGTCTAGCTGCTGGATGGCCTTGTTGATCTGGTCTGCACCAGAATTCTGTTCAGCACTGGAGGAGCTTATCTCCTGGACCAGTTCAGCCGTCTTCTGTATGTCAGGCACCAGGGCCTTTAGCATTTCACCCGACTTCTCCGATACGTCAACGCTGGATGAGACAAGGTTGTTGATCTCAGCCGCCGCGGACTGACTCCTGCCGGCCAGCTCACGCACCTCGGAGGCCACCACGGCAAACCCCTTCCCGTGCTCCCCGGCACGGGCCGCCTCTATTGCCGCATTTAGCGCCAACAGGTTTGTCTGCCTGGCTATCTCCTCAATGATCGTTATCTTCTCCGCTATCTCCTTCATGGCCTTGACGGTCTTGGTCACTGTCTCGCCGCTGTCCTTGGCGCTCTGTGAGGACTTGACGGCGATCTTTTCCGTGTGGGAGGCGTTGTCTGCGTTACTCTTGATATTGGCCGACATCTGCTGCATAGAGGCCGATACCTCCTCTACCGATGCAGCCTGCTCACTGGCGCCCTGGGAAAGAGTCTGAGAGGACGTGCTCAACTGCGCACTGCCGTCAGCTACCTCATCAGCCGCCAACTGGATCCTGGACACCACCTCCGTAAGCCTCTCCACCATCTGTGACAACGACTGCATGAGGCTGTCCTTGTCCGAACGCTCCTTAACCTTCAACTGGAGATTGCCGCGGGATAACTCCTCGGCAATTGACGTTACAAGCGTTTCCGCATCTATCAACGAGTTAAGATTGTCCTTGATGTCGTTGAACTCGCCATTGTACTGTGCGGTTATCTTTTCAGGGATGTCCCCGCCGCTTATGCGCGCTATGTACTTTGCGGCAACGTTTAATGGCCCGATAACGGCATCCAGTGTCCTGTTTACCCCGATGACGATCTCCCTGTAGCCGCCCTTAAACCTGTCCCCGTTACCCCTTACGTTCAACCTGCCATTGACGGCGGCCTCCGTAAGCGCCGCAGCCTCCTGGATCAACCCGTTGAGGGTCTCCGCGACCTTGGCCATACTGATGGCGAGGATATCCTTGTCAGACCTTGGCTTTACGACAATCGACACGTCGCCGACGCTTATCTTCTCCGACACGTTTGCCGCCTCCAGCAGCTTCTCTATCATCTTTGCAAGGGCCTGCATCAGCTTGTCTTTTTCCGAGCGTTCCTTTACATTGATCTCCAGATTGCCGATGGACAGCTCCTCGGCAAGCGATGTGATCTGCCTCTCCGCCTCAATGAGTGCGTTGAGGTTTTCCTTGATGTCGTTGAATTCGCCATTGTACTGTGCGGTTATCTTTTCAGGGATGTCTCCCTTGCTTATTTGGTCTATGTGCTTTGCGGCAACGTTTAACGGCCCGATAACGGCATCCAGCGTCCTGTTGATCCCGACGACGATCTCCCTGTAGCCACCCTTAAACCTGTCCCCGTTGCCCCTTACGCCCAGTTTGCCGTTAACGGCGGCCTCCGTAAGCGCAGCGGTCTCCGAAATCAGTCCGTTGAGCGTATCCACGACCTTGGCCATGCTTGTGGAGAGGACATCCTTGTCGGACTTGGGCCTTACGACCACCGATACGTCCCCGGCGCTTATCTTTTCGGATGTGCTTGCCGCCTCCCTGATATTGTCTACAACGCCCTGAAACGACCGCGCAAGCATCCCTATCTCGTCCTTTGTGTCAATGTCGATGTCGATGTTTACATCGCCAAGTGCCAGGTTGTCTGCCGCGTTGGCTATCTTCCTGACGGCCACGGAGATCATGCGCGATATGAAAATGCCAAGCAGTATTGCCAACACCACTCCAATTGCGGTGAATGTGATTATCGTGTTACTGACGGAGTGTGTCAGGAGCGCGTTATTGTCAGATATGGCCTTGGCCTCTTTTTCATTATGCTCAACAAGTTTTTTGATAATCGGATACACCGTCCTCTCCGCCTTGGCGCCATCTCCACTGACTAACTCCTTCAGGTGGGCCATATTATGTTCAGCACCCAGTGCTATCTCCTTATCAAGCACCAAGGCATAGGCATTAAAGGCGTCGAGGAATTCCTTGAACGCGGCACGATCCTCATCATCACGCAACGTTTTCTTGTACAACTCCGAATTTTTTATTATCTCCTCTTTGAGCTGCTTACAGGTGCCAAGATATTTCTGCCGGTCTGATTCCTTTTCAGCCTCTATAGCTTCTCTGATGTTAACACGGATTCTCTGAAAATCCGTCCCGATGAGCCCCGTGTAAAAAACGGCGAGGGTCGCCTTTTCATAAAGCATTGTATCGGCATCATCCAGCTTATGCAAGTTCACAATACCTATATAGCCTACTGCAGCCGTGATTAACGAAACCAGCACAAAGCTCAAGATCAGCTTTGTCCCTATCTTTTGATTATAGAACCACCTCATAGCACTCGTATCCTCCTTTAATTAAAATTCTGGATCAATAATAACATGAAATGGAGATATTTCTCAAACGATAAAGAAGCTATGGGTGCATAAGAAAGTAGTGGCTAATGGATTCCTGCTTGCGCAGGAATGACCCCTGTTCGAGCCAAGGGCAGGCACATATGGGCGCAAAATGCCATTTCCTGTCATTCCCGTGAAAACGGG
>JADGAE010000226.1 GCA_015232165.1 Nitrospirota bacterium | reverse complement strand
CCCTTGCAGGATGAGGGTCTGAGGGAGAAGGACAGAGTCCTTCTCCCTTTTTTTTATCAAGGCGCCCACCACTTTTTTATGCACCCAGAAAGAAGGAGGGTGGTTTGTAGCGGGGGTGCCACTCACTCAGACCCCTTGACCCCATTATGCGTTGACAGTACATGCTCATTGAAGCAGTAAACATCTCGGCATGGATATTGCAACACACATTGTGACTAAAGTACAGCGACAGCAAGACATACATAACGACAAGTAAGGATTACAGGCAAAGGAAAGTGGACTTACAGTAGACAAAATGTGTCAGTGGATGACAATATCTGACACTGACAGGCTTAAAGAGGCAAAACGGAGGTTTGTTATGCTACTGGTACAGGGTGATGTGTTTTTGACACGTAAACAGAGCGTTCCAAGAGAGTCACACAGGGTGAGCAAGACAAACATTGGTTATATCCTTGCAACAGAACAGTCCACAGGGCAGGTCTATGTCATTGAGGAGGAGATCGAGTTGTATGACAATCATGGCGTGCTGTACGTCAAAACCGACCGACGTGTATATCTGAAAAACGACCAGTACAAGGCTGTTGAGGTTGACGAGGGCATCTGGGAGGTCTGTCGTGTCAGGGGAGACGACAACATACCGAATGAAGGCCCCTGCTTCTTTCTTAATTAACAACGTCCAACCACAACGTTATGAGGGGGCTTAAAGTCCAATCATATTGATTTTGTGTGCGAGACAGCCGGCACCAAAACCGTTGTCTATGTTCATGACGGCGATCCCCGGTACGCAGGAGTTGAGCATGGCAAACAGCGCAGTCAGTCCGCCAAGGTTTGTGCCATACCCTTGGGACGTTGGCACTGCCACAAGCGGCTTTGACGTCAACCCCCCTATGACCGAAGGCAAGGCACCCTCCATCCCGGCAACAACAACGATGACCCGCGCCTCATCAAATAGCTTCATATTGCCTATGACCCTGTGAAGCCCCGCCACCCCGATATCAAAGATGCTGCCACAGGCACTACCCAGAAACGTTGCCGTCAACTCCGCCTCCTGAGCCACGGCTATATCGGATGTCCCCGCCGAAACCACAAGTATGTGCCCCTTGCCATCGACGGGAGCTCCGGCCATAATTATCCGCGATTGTGGATGAAATCGTGCCGCATCTATGCCAAGTCGGTTAAAGACCTCTTCGCTGGTGCGGGTGATGAGCACCCGACCACTGTTGTCATATAGCCTGCGCGCTATTTCGATGACCTCGTCAATGCCCTTGCCCTCCCCATAGACCACTTCGGTTATGCCGCTGATCAGTTGCCTGTGATGGTCTATCTTGGCAAACTCTATGTCTTCGTAGGGCAGGTGTCTGAACCTGGACAGGGTTTCATCCAGGGTGCTCCTACCCTCCTTAAATGACAACAGCAGTTGTTCTATGACATGTCTGTCCACGGTTAAAACTCCTTTGTCAGTTGTCGGCTCATCAGCTCGTTGACAGCCATTGCGGGGTTCTTTCCTTCGTGGATGACCCTGTAGACCTGTGTCACAATGGGCATATCCACAGATGCGGCATTTGCCAGTTCAAAGGCCGAGGCGGAGGTCTCAATCCCTTCGGCAACGGAGTTCATCTCCGAAACGATATCGGAGGTGGTCTGTCCCCTGGCCAGTTCAATGCCGACGGTGTAGTTCCTGGACAACCTCCCCGTGCAGGTCAGAACGAGGTCACCCATACCGCTGAGGCCGGAGAACGTCCGTGCGTCGGCACCGAGCTTGACGCCCAGGCGCGTAATCTCCGCCAGTCCGCGCGTAATCAACGCCGCCCGCGCATTAAGACCCAGCTCAAGGCCGTCACAGATGCCCGCCGCTATGGCAATGACGTTCTTGAGTGCACCTCCAAGCTCTATGCCAGGTATGTCGTCGTGCGTATAGACCCGGAAATAATCCGTGTTAAAGACCTTCTGCAGGTGATGCCCCCGTGTGATGTCGGTAACGCCAAGGGTAATGGCCGTGGGTTTTTTGGCCGCCACCTCCGCCGCAAAACTCGGCCCCGACAACACCGCTATCTCCCTCTGAGCGCATTGCATGATAATATTTGAGGCCGTCTGTAGCGTACCCTTTTCGATCCCCTTGATGGCCGATACAATGATCGCATCGGAAGCCATGTGCGGAAGCATCCTGGTCAGAATGCCACGCACAAACTGAGACGGGACAACAAGGAGCAAGATACGCGCCCCACCGGCGGCCTCGATGATGTCATCCGTGGGGATGACCCGTTCTGATATCCGCAACCCCGGCATGTAAAGGTGATTGACCCGGTATAGTCTGATACCGTCAACAACATTCCTCTCAAACCCCCACAGCAAGACCCGCAGCCCCTTTTCTCCCAAAAGATTGGCCAGCACACTGCCCCAACTGCCCGCCCCTATTACACTTATATCATATCTCATAACCAAACAATAGTATAACACTACGGAAGCACTTTTGAAACTATAGCGCGTTTCTATTGCAGGGCAATCGCATTTGATCGAAAGAAAAAAGGAATGGGGGACTTTGTCCCCCTTTTATGGCCGGGGTGCCCCACCCCCCTCCGCTCGCACAACGACGTTACCGTGCCCATCCTCAGCAACGGCCTGCCTCCGTTTATGGAGCCGCTGATATTCCTCGCCGGTATCTGACTGGGCCTGGGCAAGTACGTCCCACAGATGCCCACCATTTTCTTATGCACCCAACTCAGGGGAGAGGAAGACAAAACCTGACAGTTTGTTTATAATTAAAGACAGACAGGTGTTTATAATATAATGCCAAGGTTTATTAGGAAAAACAAGTGAATAAAGCCATAGAGGCGGTAAAGAGATGGGAAAAATAGACCAATATCATACATGGGTTCAATGGAGTGAAGATGACCAAGTATATATCGGGATGTGTCCCGACTTGATAACCGGGATACATGGTGACGACCCTGTAAAACTATACGGTGAGTTGTGCGAAGTCGTTAAGGACGTAATCAATCACTTCGAGGCAGAAGGACGCCAACTGCCTGTTGCCGGAATCCGCCCGATGCAAGAGGTTGTGTGAAGTCAGACAACACACCATCGAGAGACACCACACATGGCGATGTAATCACGCCTCCTTCCCTCGCAGTGCGTATCTTTGCCGTATGGTATCGGCACGTGCGGGTCTATACCAAGAACCTCGTCAGCAACGGCCTGCCACCGTTTCTGGAGCCGCTGATATTCCTCACCGGCATCGGACTGGGCCTTGGCAAG
>JADGAE010000225.1 GCA_015232165.1 Nitrospirota bacterium | reverse complement strand
GTGGCAAGGTCTCAGTCAAGGACGTGCGTGACCTCGGACATGTCATCGACAGAGAGAGGTCCGAGATCGGCATCCTGATAACCCTGACCTCACCCACACGTGACATGACAAGTGAGGCCGCCGCCAAGGGGCTGTACAGGTCCGGGACCTTTTTCAGGGATTACCCCAGGATGCAGATTCTCACCATCGAGGAACTGTTAAGTGGTAAGAAGCCCGATGTCCCGATCCTAGTTTCACCGTTTAAAAAGGCACGGTGGTCGGATACTACTGACAATGGATTATTCTGAATAACGTAAGGTGCTATGTATGACAAAATCTCTATTACGGGGTCAAGGGGGCTTCTTTGTGCCTGGGGCGGCTCGCCCCTCCCCTTGCAGGGGAGTCTGAGGGGGGGCGGAGCCGCCCCCTTTTTTTCCATTCTCTCCCCTTATCTTACGATACAGCTAAAGGAGGTATGCAGTGAGAATCCTGGTAACAGGCGGATGTGGTTTTATAGGGTCGAACTTTATAAGACACATCCTCGATAAATATAACGATTACGAGGTCATCAACCTTGACGCACTGACCTATGCGGGTAACGTCAACAACCTCAAGGACGTGGATGCAAGGAGATACCGTTTTGTCCACGACAGCGTTGCAAGTGCCGATACTGTTGCGGGGTTGGTCAGGGAGGTCGATGCCGTGGTTAACTTTGCCGCCGAAAGCCACGTTGACCGCTCTATTGAGGATGCACAGCCCTTTTTGATCACCAACGTGATGGGTGTGCAGGTGCTGCTGGATGCCGCACGCAAGGCTGATATAAAACGCTTTGTCCACATATCAACCGACGAGGTCTACGGCTCACTTGAGACGGACGAAGGTGTGTTTACGGAGACGACCCCGCTTGACCCAAACTCC
Organism: Nitrospirota bacterium; assembly: GCA_015232165.1. Classification (GTDB taxonomy): domain Bacteria; phylum Nitrospirota; class Thermodesulfovibrionia; order Thermodesulfovibrionales; family Magnetobacteriaceae; genus Magnetobacterium. The sequence continues at coordinate 2,370 of JADGAE010000225.1, read as the reverse complement.
CCATATTCGGCATCAAAGGGTGCGGCTGACCTGTTGGTACATGCCTACTTTCGGACATACGGCTTTCCAGTCTGTACCGTCAGGCCATCCAACAACTACGGACCATACCAGTTTCCGGAGAAATTCATCCCGCTGATGATAACCAACCTCATTGATGATCAACCCGTCCCGCTCTACGGTGAGGGCAGAAACGTGCGCGACTGGTTCTACGTCGGAGACAACTGCCGCGCCATAGACCTGGTGCTGCACAAGGGGACGGGCGGGCAGGTCTACAACGCAGGGGGGCTGTGTGAGCGCAAAAACATAGAGATCGTGCATCAGGTCTTAGACATCATGGGCAAGGACGACTCGGCCATACGATACGTCAAGGACCGCCCCGGACACGACTATCGCTACGCACTCAGCAACGACAAGATACACGCAGAGCTGGGCTTTACACCACAGATTCAGTTCCGGGATGGCCTTGAGCATACGGTGCGGTGGTTTAAGGACAACCAGTGGTGGTGGAGGCCGCTCAAGGAGCGCCTTGTATCCGAGAGCAAGGGGTTCTGGGGTTGAGGATACTTGTAACCGGCAGTGAGGGGATGCTTGCTAGCGACCTTATCCCCATCCTTGCCCAGGACCACTATCTTTACAGCGTAGACAGGGCAGAACTCGACATCACGGACGCAAAGCGCGTATTTAAGGCCGTTGACGTATACAGGCCGGACGTGGTGATAAACTGCGCCGCCTACACGGCCGTTGACCTTGCGGAGACAGAACTGAAGTTGGCCATGCTCGTAAACGGCATCGGGGTACAGAACCTCGCCCTGGCGTGTAGCGCCTGTGACGTACCACTGTGTCACATAAGCACAGACTACGTCTTTGACGGCTCAAAGGGCACCCCTTATGTGCCCTTTGACAACACCTGTCCGGTCAACTTTTACGGAGAGAGCAAGCTGGCGGGTGAGTGCTACGTCAGGTGGCTTACCGGACGATTTTATATCATCAGGACAAGCTGGCTGTACGGAAGACGTGGCAACAACTTCGTCAAGACCATGCTGAGACTCAGTACCCAGCGAGACGAGGTCCGTGTGGTGAACGACCAGATAGGCAGCCCCACCTCAACGGTCAGCCTTGCATGGGCTATAAAGGTAATCATCGAGAGCGGGCGGTATGGGATTTACCACGTCACTGATCAGACGGATGGCCGGTTGAGCTGGTACGACTTTGCGTGTGAGATCATGCGTCTGGCCGGGGCCGGTACGCGGGTCATCCCGATAACGACTGCCGAGTATCCAACAGTCGCCAAAAGGCCTGTCTATTCGGTACTTGATCTGATGGCAAGCAGGCTCAGTGTCGATTATCCCATCAAGGGGTGGGATGTCGCATTGGCCGAATGTATCGAGGGCATACTCAAGGCCTGATGGGCAGCGTCAGCGTAATCATCCCGACGCTCAATGCCGCGGGGCTGATCCGCCCGCTTGTTGAGAAGTTGCGTGCCCAAAAGGCCGACGTCCTTGAGATCATCGTCATCGACTCCTCCTCCAAGGATTCAACCGTTGCAACGGCCAACTCCCTTGGTTGTGAGGTCATCGTGATCCCTGCGGAGGAGTTCAATCATGGTCTGACACGCAACCTTGCCGCAGGTGTTGCCCGTGGCGAGGTGCTCGTGTTTATGACCCAGGATGCCGTGCCCTCTGACGACATGCTGATTACCAACCTGCTTACCCCTCTGGAGGATGCAGCCGTGGCGGCTTCTTATGCCAGACAAGTCTGCGGCGAGGGGGCAAATCCCCTAGAGCGTTTTTGTCGACAGTTTAATTACCCCCCCACGGAAGGCGGCAGAGTTCAGTTGAAGGATTATGGTGCGTTGGCACACATGGGGATAAAGACGTTCTTTTTCTCCAACGTCTGTTCAGCTATAAAACGGGACGTTTTTTTAGAGATGGGCGGCTTTGTAGAGACCCTCATGAATGAGGACATGGTATTTGCGGCGGCCTTGATCCGCTCCGGCTACAAGGTGGCATACCAGCCCCAGGCGGTTGTCATCCACTGTCATAACTACTCTGTGATAGAGCAGTTGCGCAGGCATTTCGACATCGGCGTGTCTCTGAGGGACAACGCACTGTTGGAATACGCGCGCCCCCACGGTGAGGGCAAGAGGTTCGTCAAGGCCGGTGCGAGGCATCTCTTCAAGGAAGAGGGGCTGTATTACCTGGGCTACTTCTTCCTTGACACCCTCTTTAGGTATGCCGGTTACAGTCTTGGTACGAGACACATGTTGCTGCCAGGGAGACTTAAGAGGTGGCTAACGGTAAAGAAAGAAGTGAAGAAAGAACCCCCTGCAAGGGGACCAGTCCCCTTGACCCCGTAAAAATGCCACATTTT
>JADGAE010000224.1 GCA_015232165.1 Nitrospirota bacterium | reverse complement strand
AAGGGGAGGGGCGAGGCGCAATCTTGTCGCAGCGGGTCGCACCCGCCCCGGCCACGAAGAAGTCCCCTTGACCCCATTACTTTTCTTTCGCAAAACAGTTCAGTTATCCGGAGCAGAGTTTCATGGCGAGCTGCTTGATCTCCTTGGAGAAGGCGGAGGCTGCGTTGTAAGTCACCAGTGGAGTAGAGTGGGCAAGTGACCTTCGTATGTCGCCGTCCTCAGATATGGACATGAGGACATCACAGTTGATGTTTAGGAACTTGCGGGTGATCCCCTTTATGGCGTTGCCAACGGTGCTAGCCTCCTGGGGCGTGTGCACCCTGTTTAGCACCAGAAGGGGGGTATAGTTTGCGATAAACGCCCGTGCGGACTCCGCAACCGGTGCGTTTATGGCCGCGGCTTGACGGAAGAGGTCCTCGATGGTTGCTATTTGCGGGTGATTCTCAAAGTCCATTGCGTCCTCAATGAATTTGACAAGAGCCGATGTCCCCTTTGCCTTGAAGTAAAACAGGAGTTTCTTGTACATAGAGGTCTTTATAAAACTGTATATCTTTATTAACGAGTTGACCTCCGTAGTCGTCACGAGGAGTCCCTTGTTGGCAAAGAACAGGAAATCCACAACGCTGTTTGATGAACCGGCCGCAAGGTCAAGCAGTATAATCTCGGCATTGAGCTTGAGTACCTCCCTGACCAATCTCATCTCCTGATGCTCGGACATATTGCTCACGCCGGGGATGTTTGATACCCCGCACACGATCTTTAGATTACTGATACCGCTGTCAATGAGTATCGACGATAGGCCTGAGACCTTCTTTAGTATGAAGTCGTCCAGGGACACGGTGTCCTTGATGCCAAAAAAGGTGTGCAGGTTGGCCCCGCCAAGGTCAAGGTCAACCGCTATGACCTTCTTGTTCAGCATTGCCAGGGCGGCGGCCAGGTTTGCCGATATCGTGCTCTTGCCCACGCCACCCTTGGGACCAACTATGGCTATTACCTGTCTATCCATCCCTGCCCTGTCTTATGCCCCCACACTTATGCGCATCAACAACGATGTCATTTCAGGTTGAGAAATCCGCGCAGGTTATTTAAGAGCGTGTTATCCTCTTTGGCGGCGGGAGCAGGCGGTGTCTCTGCCGCATCTGCCGCATCTCTTGGGGTCATAAGCCTCCTTATCTTTGAAATGATGAGGTCAGGGTCAAGGGGGATGGGATTACAAAAGTCTATGCTTGCGCATTGTACCTCAAAATCTGTATTGTCCTGTGTGGCCCTCAGGACAACTACGTGCATCTGTGCAAAGATATCCGAGGCTGCTTGCCTAAATGCCTTTAGCTCGGCATGTGTATAGCTGTAGGCATCAATGACCACGATCCCGGGTAAGATCGTGCGAGTAAACCCGCTGTTATTTACCGCCCCAGAACGCTCCCGGCCGTTACTGCCATATATGGAAAGTCGGTAGTTCATAGGCCTGTCAGGCGATAAGACGGCAGATATCCCCGCCTGTTGCAAGGCGTGAAATATCACCTTTGCCCTGATGGCATTGGCGGAGAATATACAGACGTCTTCAGCCATCGCAGGGGCTTAGGACTCCACGGTCATAGCCATCTTTAACGCGCCCTTTGCCGTGGTATTGAGAGGGTCTCTTGCCATCCTCACCTCGGATATGTCTATGGGCATGTTGCTTCTCCTGAGGGTTTCGTCAAACTTCTCCTTAAACCCCTTGGGCATGGCGGTTCCACCACTTAGGACTATGGGGATCGGGGCCGCTATCTTTGGGATGTTGTCCGAGGATGATATCACACGCTTGAGGTTTTCAACCAACGTGTTGATAAGGTCCATGTAGTAGACTTGCAGTGTGGTTTCCATCCTGTTTTTTGGAAGGACTGAGAGGTCAAGGGCCTCCTCCTTGGTCACCTTTATCTTGGTGGCCGGTTCTCCTATTTCGCGGCTGACCATGTCGTCTATGTAGTCACCGCCCTTCTGTATGCTAAATGTAATTACCGGCACGGACAGGTATGACAGACACACGTTACACATGCCCCCTCCCATGCTTATGCCGATGCCCGTAAAGTTGTCATCCACAAGCTCTTCCATGACAATGGCCAGCGCCTCGTTGATGGAGATAGGCGTGTAACCAAGACTGCCAAGGTACATCTTGATAATGGACTCATATCCGGCCACAAACGCCGGGTTATCCACGGGGACCCCGGGAATGCTGAAACAGATGTATTCACCAAAGTTCTTTGGCTTTTTGACAAGCGTGTTTATTATCGCCTGGATGATCGTTATGCCGTCATCTTCTCTGGAGCTCAGAAGTCCCTTCTCCATCGGCCTGCGCGTGTTTTCATTGAACATGTTTGCAAAGCTCTCGGCAGAGTATCCCAGGATATAGTACAGTTTGTTTTTTTCAAAAAACAATACATTGTTCTGAGTCAATATCTTTTTTGTAAACTTGGATTGTACCACTGGAAAGAACGCATTCAATTGTTTGGCGATGTGCAGGTCTGTTCCCTTGTTCTGCGCCATTACTATGTTACTGGTACCAAGGTCAAGCCCTACCGGTCCCCTGGGGCTCTCCGCCTCAGTGGATATCGACCTTGAGGGTTCGGGGGTCGGCACCCTGTCCGGAGCTGCCGCCCTTTGTTGAGGCGGGGGCATTGGCGACTCCTCCGCCGGCCATGTCCCGCGCTGCACGGGCGGTTGTGCCTGGGGTCTTTCCTCCAAAGCTGCATTTTGATCCGTCTGCTTGCGCTGCTCCATCTCCAGGATACGGCTCCTTAACAGCTCAACCTCGTCCTTGTACTTGCTGAACTCATCTGCCATAGCTACTTTTCCTCCTAAGTTTTTTCCACTTACCGTGTAATAAATATTTTTAGTCTAATTATACCTTAACTCTGACAAGTTTGTGAAGCAGGGCAATCGCATCAGCGATTCAGGGTGTAAAATTATTGGAGAGACAAGAAGATTTCTTGAACAGTCCTTCCTTTGCATCTTTTTTTTGTGACAAAACATGTCAATCAGATGCTTCTTGTTACAGCCTGTGTTTTTTATGTTTTGACGACCTCCTTTTTATATTTCATGGTAACTATACTGTAAGATAAGAGAGAAAGGGGCGACTCCGCTCGCACAGCGACGTTACCGCGCCCCCTTCAGAACCCCCCGCAAGGGGAGGGGCGAGCCGCCCCGGGCACTAAAAAGTCCCCTTGACCCCATTTACCATGCTTTTTTGAGAGGATACAAGTTGCGTTCAAACGAGATAAAAATCTGTTCATTTACAATTGCCTAACAATCA
>JADGAE010000223.1 GCA_015232165.1 Nitrospirota bacterium | reverse complement strand
CTCCGCCCCCCTTCAGAACCCCCTGCAAGGGGACCAGTCCCCTTGACCCCATTTGCGTTAGGTTTGGTGGTTGGGTTGGGGCGTGTACGAAGGGTTGTGGGCTTGGGAATGGATAACGGGTCGTCCGACCCGTCATCCGTTAGCCTGCCTTCGGCAAAAAGGCAGGTAGGGACAGGAAAAGTTATCCACATGAAATGAGTAAAAACACGATAAACAAAAAAAGCAGCAAAAAAGGAGATATGATGACAACTAATCCGCAAGACATTATACGTGATGCCCAGAACTATGCCGACAAGCAGATGGCCGAGGCCCGGTCATTTATTGACAGGTTGGCCCAGATAGGGGAGACCGAGTTTACCCTGACAAGGCCCGTGGAGTGGTCCTGGGGACTATTTGACCGTTCCCAGGAGGCACTTGACGCTATAAGAGCGGCCAAACCCTCGCGATTTTCAATCAGCACAAGCACGGGAAACGTCCCCGCGGTGCCCAGCCTTGACATTAGCGTCCCCACCCCTCCAGGCGTTGAGGAGCTTTCGGCGTATATACCGACACAAGCGCCAGCGCTAAACCTTCCGCCTCCGCCAAAGATAAACCTGCCTGCCAGACCGGAGGTGCCCTCCTTTGGTGACAGTCTCAGTCTACCCTCAAGGCCCAATATAGACATGCCTGCCATGCCCGATATCGAGGGGGCCGACATCCCGCCCCCGCCCAACATCGTCATAGAGGAGTTTTCCACTACGGCACCACTCTTTGACCTGACTGCACCAACGGAGAGGTTTCAATTTGACGAGCATCTGTATACCTCTGCCTTGCAGGAGGCCGTTTCCACTGCCCTGCTTAACGACATCGACTGCGTGGAGGGTTCCACGGGCATATGCCCGGCCGTTGAGACCCTGCTGTGGGAGGCGGCCAGGGAGCGCGAATACCTCAACGCAGCCCGGGAGATAGAAGACGTCAAGCGCACCTTTGCCACATCCGGTTTTGTCATCCCCACGGGGGCGATGTTTGCCGCCATCGACAAGGCCAGACAGAAGGCCGCAAATGCCGCATCCACACTCAACCGCGACATAACCATCAAGCAGGCCGACCTGGCCGTAAAGAACAGACAGTTTGCCATCGAAAAGGCCATTGCCCTGGAGGGACTGCTTATAAGCTACCACAACAGCCTTGCCGAACGCTCCCTGAATGCGGCAAAGGCGGCCCTGGAGGCCGGTATCAGGCTGTATAACCTGAAAGTGGAGGCCTATAACACCTCACTCAATGGCTTTAAGGCCGCAGCCCTCGCCTATGAGACCAACCTCAAGGGGGCAACCGCACAGACCGAACTGTACAAGAGCCACGTCGAGGCCCTGCGTGGCAAGAGTCAGGACAAAAACAACGCCCTGATGGCTATATACAAGCTCCGGTGTGAGCAGGCCAACACCGTGTTGCAGGCCTACAAGACGGAGATGGAGGCGGCAAATCTCTATGCCACAATGGAGGGGTTGCGTCTGGAGGGGTTTAAGGCAAACGTTGAGGCCTATAAGGCAAGCATCGAGGGCAGCGACCTTGAGTTCAAGCTGCATGAGGCCGCCGTCAACGCAGAAACACTGAAGATCAATCTCTACGAAAACCAACTCAAGGCATACCACAGTGCCCTGGAGGGCAAGAAGCTCCTTGCCTCCCTTAACGACTCCAACCTCAAGGCGCAAACCGATGATGCACGCCTGAAGCTGGAGGTCTACAACGCACAACTGGACGCCTACAAGGCCACGCTCCAACAACAGCAACTCAACATGGATGCCGCCGCAAAGATGCAAAGCGCCGAGTTACAGGCATACTCAAGCGAAGTGGCAGCCATGGCAAAGTCCTTCGAGCTGTTTATCCAGAGCGGCAAGCTCAACGCCGATGCAAACATAGAGGTCGCAAAGCAGAGCATCAGCAGGGCAGAGCTGGAACTCAAAAAGCTCGCACAACAGGCATCGTTGCGTATAAATGCTGCCGCCGCCGCCTCCGATGTGTACAAAAACCTGGCATCAGGCGCCCTCTCGGCAATCAATGCCCTGTCCTCCATAAACGAAAGCATATCGTAGAGGCATCAAAAAGAAGAAAGAAGGGAAGAAAGAAAGGGGCGTTTTGTGGCCGGGGCGGGTGCGACAATTGACCCTGGGGCGGCTCGCCCCACGCTGCGGGAAAATCGTGCCTCACACCTTCAGTGAGAATTGCTGATAAAGCGCTGAGTATATTGATTTTATTTACGCGATTATGTAACAATAGATTTGGTTAAGGTTTCAATGGGCGGTTAGCTCAGTTGGGAGAGCATCACGTTCGCAACGTGGGGGTCGGGGGTTCGAATCCCCTACCGTCCATATAAATTATCCTTTGAAATTAAGAGGTTAGAGGGTTTCATATCTCGAAAAAACAGTCTTCAAACCGTCTACACTTTGATTTTAAAGGTAATTTTTAAACATAGATAAAAAGCCAGTTTACGTTAAGACAGAAATATATGGAGATCATTTACCTGAGATTATCAGAATATTGAACTGAGACATAAAGTATTATGTTCAGGCAAGTTTTTGCGAGATATTTTGCATTTATGCCTCTCACAATAAGAATAGCATAAGTATACAGATGTCGTCATACGAAAAATTAACCAGGAATGTCCTTCGTATGAGCCATATTTGACAACATAAATTTAGTATCTAAACGCCGGTGTAAATGTCGAGCAGAATTTTTAAGGGCACAATTTTTAGTGTAGACAGATATATGTTTATCGTGATTTTAGTTACATCCATTTTCGATAAAGATGGGATAAAGTTTATTTTATCGGTAGGATTCATAATTATCACGTATTTATCTTGATGTTCTAACTATATTGCTCTAATATGTATATTTTAGAATGCTCGTATTAGCGTCACTATATTTTTGTACAGGTAGAAAACTGCTGGCTACAAATTACCCCCAAAAAGTTCCTGTGTGTATAGACCATTCAAGTCACAAGAATTGTGACTTGAAACTTCTACCCTTATAATCTTCTTTATTGAAGCTCACATAACAGAAGCACCTTAGATGCCTCTCATTGTGTTAAGAATCCATTCCTGAGCTTTTTTTTGCGGTCTCTCCAATTCCTTCTGCCTTAGACTGTGTTCTTTGTATGGGATGCAGTTATCGGTTTTTATCATAGGAAACCTCCTACTGTAGTGGAGGGAAATACCCAAGAAATGACACAAAAAACAAAAAAGTCCTTATAATGTATACCTATAAATTTTGAGTTTTCTCCCCCCTTTTTAGGGGATGCCTTCTGAGAACAACCGACCCCTACTAATAAGGAATCACACTACAGAAGGCA
>JADGAE010000222.1 GCA_015232165.1 Nitrospirota bacterium | reverse complement strand
TAGCAAAAGAAAGAAGGGGGCGGCTCCGCCCCCCCTCAGACCCCCCTGCAAGGGGGCCAGCCCCCTTGACCCCTGCTATTATAAAGCATCACATCAAGTCTCCATAACTGTGCAAACCTGACAGAAAGATATTGACGCCAAGATATGTAAATATCACCGTAATAAAGCCAACTACGGAGACCACGGCTACTTTTCTGCCGCGCCATCCCTTGATATACCTTGCATGGAGGTAGAAGGCGTAGACAAACCACGTGATAAGCGACCATGTCTCCTTGGGGTCCCAACTCCAGTATGTCCCCCATGCCTGGTCAGCCCACACTGCGCCACAGATCAGTCCACCAAGCGTGAATATGGGAAATCCTACCGCTATTAACTTGTAGTTGAGTTCGTCCAGGAAATCCACGGAGAGGTTAAATGAGTCAATGATGCGCTTAAGGACGTATCCGTAGCGCCAGGTGAGAAAGATACCGCCAATGGCCACAAGATAGCTAAAGACGGTAAGTCCGTGTGATGAGTTCCGAAACGTAGACTTAAACAGGAAGTTTTTAATGAATCCCTCGGCACTTTCGCCGATCACCTTGTAGTTCATGTAGTCCAGTAGCATGGCAAAGATCACTATGAAGAAGACGCTGCCTGAGACACTCCAAAAAATATAGGCAGGTTCGTTGCGTTTTTCCGTCCTGACGATCAGGTACATCAGGGCGGCGGCAAAAGACAGGCCAAATGCGGCATAGGCGATAAAACTCATCGTCACGTGGGCCAGCAGCCAGTTACTCTGCAGTGCCGGCAAAAGGGGTTCTATCCTCTTGGACATGCCGGTCAGATCGACAAAGCCCAGCGCCAGGGCCGCTAACGGCGTGACAAATGCCCCCAGTGAACGCCTCTTGTACTTAAACTCCACAATGAGGTATCCGAACATGAGACACCAGACAAAAAACACGAGCGATTCATAGAGGTTGGTCAACGGGGGTCTACCTATACCCATGTTGTACGATTCCACCCAACGGCTGATAAACGCTACCGTTTGAGACAATAAACTCACTGTCGTTACAGTGGTTGCTACCTTGCCAAGGTAGTCCCCCTTAAAGACAAAGTAGGCTATATATACCATCATGGCCACAAAGTAGCCTATCTCTGCTATGCCAAAAAAGATGGAGCTGTTTCCCATTTTTTAATCTCCTTTTTTATCGGCGGCCACTTGGTCTCTCAATGGGCCAAATGCCTTGTCTATATTTGTATCAAAGGTGCCTTTGTGCTTATGAGCATAGGCGGCTATTTTTATGTCTACCTTGCCCTTGCCGCTGACAAGCAGCACCCATATCTTCTTGTGACTGATAAAGAACGCAAAGTACAACCCTAACGTCATACATATGCAGCCAAGATACACAATCCATACGCCAGGGTCCTTTCTGACCTGGATGCCCGTGTACTGGTATCCCCAGTTGTCAACCAACTCCAGCTTACTGCCATCGGGGATGTCCCACGACTTGGGATAGCGTTTAAATATCCAGCCGCCGTATTTGTCATTACGCCCTTCTCTGAACAGCACGTAAACGGCCGGGTTGTTTAGCATTTCGGTGTACGTGTATGGTTTTTCATCCTTGTTAAAGCCCAGTGCCGGAGAAAAGGCCATTATCCTGGCCTCAAGCGTAGACCCCGGGATTTTAAAGGCATCTCCAACCTTCTTGAATATCATTTCAGACTTGCCGTCTTTTGATTTCACCCTAAAGACCAGTACCCCGTTTTCCTCACCAATGGGGCCATAGCTGGACTGATAAAACGTATATCCCTTGTAAGACAACGGGTGGTTTACCTCGATGAAGGTCTTCAGCTTTTCCTGACCGCTTTCTATGACAGTCAACCAGCTCCGGTATGTCTTTGGCGTATCCGTGTCACCGTAGAACTCAATGGTGAAATCGTCGCATTTTATCGAGAAGTCCAGGTGATATTCCTCGCCCTTTCTTGAGAAGGCCTTGTCGGTGGTCTGCCCCTCATCGATCTTCATAAAGCCGCGAAAACCAAACTGTATCCCGACAACCGCTCCCACAAGTATGACTATTATGCTGAGGTGGATGACATACACGGCATAGCGGACGTGTTGCCACTTCTGGGCGTAGTACTGTACACCGCGTTCAAATATAAACTCATCGGGCTTAAAGCCAAGCTGCTTTAAAGCAGTCGCCACCTTTACCCTGACGTCGTTGATCGATCCCTTACACGTAAACTCCTTGTTTATGCCGTGATGGCCAAAACCCTCTTCCTTCAGTGGCTCCATCGGTCTGGAGACTATCCTGCGTATGCCGGGCAGTCTGTCAATGGAGCATACAATGAGGTTGACGGCAAGCAGCGCCAGGAGCATCAAAAACCACCACGAACTGTACATGTCCATAAAGCCCAGCGATTCACTTATCCGATAGACGGTGGAGGCCAGACCTTCGCCAAAGATTTTTTTAAATAATCTGACGTTTTTTTCGGGCTCTGCGTTTTGCTCTATTACCGTGCCCAGGATCGACAGCAGACCTATCAGTGCGATCAACACCACGGCAAGCCGTACCGATGAGAAAAACCTCCATATTGCGTTAACCACCGACGTTTTGTCCTTTGCCTTATCCGTCATAATTCTATAATCTCCCGAGTCGTCGTATAGTCCTAAAGTCGTTTATTTTCCCTCCTATGAACTGTCCAAGTATGGAGGCCGCCAGCGAAATTGGCAGGTATCTGATGTTGAGGTGCATGACGTACCTCATCGCAACAACAAACGGTATCGGGACGTGTATGTACAAAAACCACTTAAACGAACGCCTTGGCTGTCTTGCCCTGAGATACCCAAACGGCAGGTTGAGTACCATCGCAAAGGCAAACAACAAAACTATCGACCAAACGTTGTTACTAAATGTCATCGCAAACATACCGAATAACTATACCAGAAACGCAACGCAATTGTAAACAACATATGGCAATCACAGCAGGGCAATCGCATTTGAAATTATCATTATGTTTTTTATGTTTAAAATAACCAATTTTCAACCTAATCAACATAGCCCCTTACGGGGTCAAGGGGACTGGTCCCCTTGTAGAGGGGTCTGAGGGGGGACAAAGTCCCCCATTCTTTTCTTCTTCCGGTCAAATGCGATTGCCCTGGCAATCACAGTCCTTTTTCTACGTTTATTACTTGAGTCGCATCTAACGATATACTGAAATGACACAGGTTTTTTCAGGCATGATATATTGAGTGTGAAATAATGGGGTCAAGGGGACTTCTTCGTGCCCGGGGTAGGTGCGACAATTGAGCCCGGGGCGGCTCGCCCCCTGCTGCGACAAGATTGCGGCTCGCCCCTCCCCTTGCAGGGGGGTCTGAAGGGG
>JADGAE010000221.1 GCA_015232165.1 Nitrospirota bacterium | reverse complement strand
GTTCTGAAGGGGGCGCGGTAACGTCGCTGTGACAGCGGAGCCGCCCCTTTCTTTCCCAAAGGCGCCCACCACTTTTTATGCACCAGGCTTTTCGGACGGAATGACTTAATACTGATAAACATGCTATAATAATGGCAGGTTAACTATAAAGATGAAAGTATTGCCATTAAAGGACGGTTGTTACAGAACCGGACCTGGAGCAGTGATATCCAGGGGACTGGCCACATTGATGTTTTATCCGACGATGGCGGCGGTTGTATGCCATGGTAGTTTTTTGGCCAGGTATGCCAGGTTCTACGGACATCCCGGGGTGTGCATGAGCAGCAGGGGCATACTTATCGGACTTGAGGCCGCCGGGGTTCGGTTTGACATCTGTGGCCTGGATAACGTGATGAACCTCAAAGGTCCATGCGTAATTATAGGTAACCACATGAGCGTCCTTGAGACACTTGCAATGCCGGCCATCATAGGGGGCTATAAGGACATAACCTTTGTCATCAAAAAAGAGCTGGCTACTTATCCCGTCTTCCGACACCTGTTGATGTCGATGAATCCCATTGTTGTCAGTCGCAGTAATCCGCGAGAGGACCTGACGGCAGTCCTGACAAAGGGTTGTGAGCTGCTTGCCTCCGGCAGGTCCCTGGTGATCTTTCCTCAAAGCAGCAGGAGTGTTGATTTCGACCCAAAGGTCTTTAATACGATAGGGATTAAACTTGCCATAAGGGCTAATGTGCCGGTTATCCCCCTGGCCCTTAAGACTGATGCCTGGGGCAATGGAAAGCAAATCAAGGATTTCGGCGTTATAGACCCGGGAAAAACCGTATATTTGGCCTTCGGACAACCAATGTATATAAAAAACAGGGGGATTGAACAACATCAGTGTATCATTGAATTCATCACCGAAAAGCTAAAACAATGGCAATGAGGGGGTTTTTCCTCCTTGTGCTTTTGACCCCTGTCATTGCCGTGGCATTTGACGGTCCCATGCGGGTAAAAAACCAGTTTCCGCTAAGTCTGTATCTCCTGTCTCCCCGATACGACCCCCCGCAGTTGGAAGACAGCCTGACCCTAAACCTGACCTATAGCTCCATCTACATGGTAAGACAATCAAATGACTATGCCGTCGGACTCGATCTCGAAAGCGCTGAATTCAGTATCGGGCTCAGGAAGATCATACCTGATTCAACGGAGTTATCGGTAGAGGTCCCGCTTATTGTCTTTACCTCGGGCGTTATGGATGATGCCATCAACAGGTATCACGAGACGTTTGGATTTGGCAACTACGGCAGAAGAAACCGACCACCGAACACGTTCCTGTTTAGCTTCAAGGAAAACGGTAAGACCCTGATCGAAGGAAAAGACGGATACATCGGTCTTGGCGATATAAGGCTCGGCATAAAAAAGACCGTCCTGACCTCGGACCCGCTTATCAGCGTTATGCTTGAGTTGGAGCTTCCAACAGGCAGCAGTCCCGTGGCGGGCATCGGCAGCGGAGGTATAGACGCCGGAGGCAGCCTCATGATCAGCAAGGATATCACCAATAGGCTAAGGGCCTACGCGGCAGCCGGTATCGTCTTTCCGGGCAATTACCGAGGCCGGGAGACCATCAAACTACGAAGCTACCTGCATGCCGGCTCTGCCTTGCAGTACGAGCTGTCAAAGCGTCTCATGCTCATCGGACAACTCACCGTCCAGGGCTCCGCATACCCCCATACTCAAATCCCGCAGATAGACAGGACGGCGGCACTGCTTGCCATAGGTGTAAGATACAAACTTGATAAGAACACCGTAGAATTGGCGTTCATAGAGGACCCAAACACATCAGGGGCTCCGGACTTCTCCCTAAACCTACTGTACAAAAGGGTGGGCAAGAGTACGCCAGATTAAGAGAGGAACATAACTACAGATAAAAATTTAGGCACTCCTGCAGCAGGTGGTAATATTCAATCCCCTTGGGTATATTTCTTAACCATTTGAATCAACTCGGTGGCTTTAATCGGTTTCGTGATATAGTCGTCCATTCCGGCCTCTATACAACGCTCTCTGTCTCCTTTTAGCGCGTTGGCGGTCATTGCAATAATGGGAATATTACGGGTGGTTTCTGAAGACTTTATTATTTTTGTTGCTTCAAAACCGTCCATTACCGGCATTTGCACGTCCATCAGGATCAAATCGAACATTACCTCGGAAACCAGAGCAACCGCTTCTTGACCATCCACCGCCTCTTTTACGGTATAGCCGTGCTTTTTCAATATCGATCCGGCAACCATCCGGTTTGTTTGGTTATCCTCAACAAGCAGGATGCCATACAAGGACTCCGTAGCCTCAGGCGCTGCATGTTTTGGCAACATCCCGTCTGTTTTTACAGGGCGCTTTGAAAGTATCAGATCAACAGTTTTTATAATATCCTTATGCTTTATCGGTTTAATTATATAGGAGGAGGCTCCTGCCTCCGTGCATTTCTCTAAATCCCCTGCTCTATGGTTGGAGTTTAGCATCATAACAACCGGTGAGGAAATGTCTGCATCTGCTGTTATATGCTCCGCCATTTTAAAGCCTCCGATGCCTGAGAGTTGTACGTCTACAAAAATAACATCGTAGGGACGCCGGGCAGACTTTGCAGCCTCCAGTTTTTTTAATGTATCCTCCACCCCGATTGCCTCACTGATCTCACTACCGGGAGCGTATAGAATGTCTTTGATTATGTTGCGGCAACTGGGATAGTTACAGGCAACCAAAACCTTCATGTTCTTATAGTCGGACGTCTCCGGAGTATTATCGCACAGGTCAAAACTGACGGTGAAATGGAAGGTGCTGCCCTTACCCTCGGTGCTTTGCAGCCACATTCTGCCACCCATGAGCGTAACCAACTGTTTCGTTATGGTAAGCCCCAGGCCGGTCCCCCCATATTTTCTTGTCGTTGAACCGTCTGCCTGAGAGAAACTCTCAAATATTTGGCTAAACTTGGATGCAGGTATCCCTATGCCGCTATCTGTTACCGCAAAATGTAGTAAGGCCGATTTATCATTCGTATTATCCGGCTGCAGTTGCACCTCAACCAGTATCTCACCCGTTGTAGTAAATTTAATCGCATTGCCCACCAAGTTAAGGAGTATCTGCCTAAGTCTGGCCGGGTCGCCTTTTAGTTTTAGAGGTACCCCCGGCTTTATGTGGCTTGAGAGTTCCAGTCCCTTCTTGTGTGCCTGAATTGAGAGTGGTTCGCAGATGTCTTCTACTAATTGCCTAAGGTCAAACTCTGTTTCCTCAAGTTCTATCTTGCCCGCCTCAATCTTTGAAAGGTCCAGGATGCTGTTTATGAGCGCTAAAAGGGCATTGGCTGAGTTAAGCACTGCTTCGAGGTACTC
>JADGAE010000220.1 GCA_015232165.1 Nitrospirota bacterium | reverse complement strand
CCTTGCAGGGGGTTCTGAAGGGGGGCGGAGCCGCCCCTTTCTTTCTTTGTATCACATGCAATCGAAACGCGCTATAATTGAGTTAAGACACAAACCTACCCCTCACTGTCTATGACGGTTTTTTTTTTGCAATGAGATTCTATATCTTCTTCCTTTGCGATAACCATGGCCCCCCTTGACAACAGATGCCATCTTTATATTAAAATACGGTAATAAGAAAGACTTCAGGAGGTATAGATTAGGTGTTCGCAATAATAGAGACAGGTGGAAAGCAGTACAAGGTATCACCTGATGATAAGGTCAAGGTTGGAAAGTTGGGTCCAAGATATGGGTTTGAGGTTGGGCACGAGATGATCATTGATAAGGTACTTGCCATCTCTGACGACAACAAGGTAACAGTTGGTACTCCCTACGTATCCGGTGCCACGGTAAAGGTGCAGGTGTTGTCAAACGGGCGCACCAAAAAGATAGAGATATTTAAGATGAAGCCCAGAAAGGCTCACAGAAAGTATGGGACGCATCGTCAGGGCTTCACTATTATTAAGGTAGACGAGATCGCGGGAGGCAGCAATGGCACATAAGAAGGGCGTTGGAAGTACAAGAAATGGCAGAGACAGCCAGTCCAAGCGGTTGGGTGTCAAGAAGTATGGCGGTGAGGTGGTAAAGGCGGGTAACATCATTGTCAGGCAGCGAGGGACTAGGTTTCATCCGGGTGAGAACGTCGGCATAGGATCAGACGACACACTGTTTTCAAAGATCGCCGGTGTGGTTACCTTTGAGAGAAAGGACAGGACCAGACAGAAGATCAGCGTATATCCAGTGGCAACCCAAAACGCTTAATATATGCACACTCAATAGCCCCCACACACACCGGTATGACACCCGGTGTGGTACAGGTGTGGCAGTGGTAATGTTGGAGGTGGGGGAGGCTATAAAAAGAGCGGACATTTTGGTGGTGACCGCTTTTTTGTTGATATGAAATTCGTTGATTATGTAACCATTTATGCCAAGGCCGGTCATGGCGGTCGTGGGTGTGTCAGTTTCAGGCGCGAAAAATATATCCCCTGGGGCGGACCAAACGGAGGGGACGGTGGAGTCGGAGGTGATATCATCTTTAAGGCCGACCGCCAGTTAAACACCCTCCTTGACCACAGATACAGGAAACACTACCAGGCCAAAAACGGCGGCCACGGCATGGGCAAGGACATGCACGGTGCGGATGCCCCCAATCTTGTCATAAAGGTCCCCGTGGGGACGGTTATAAGGGAGCAGACATCTAACCAGGTCATAGCCGATCTCACCGAGGACACAATGGAGGCCGTTGTCTTGCGTGGTGGACGCGGGGGAAAGGGCAATGCACACTTTAAGTCCTCGACCTTTCAAGCACCCAAGTTTGCTCAACCGGGTGAGGAGGGCCAGGAGGCATACCTTATCCTGGAACTAAAGCTCCTGGCCGATGTTGGTCTGATTGGTATGCCCAATGCCGGCAAGTCAACCCTTCTGGCGAGCATATCCTCAGCCAGACCCAAGATTGCCGATTATCCCTTTACCACGCTGGTGCCAAACCTCGGAGTTGTCAAGATGAAGAACTACACCAGCTTTACGGTGGCTGATATCCCCGGTATTATCGAAAACGCACACATGGGTGCCGGTCTGGGGTTGCAGTTTCTCAGACATGCCGAGCGCACGTTTCTGCTGCTGCACCTGGTTGACGTAAGCGACGACATTGAGATTGACCCAGTTGAGGCGCTCACACAGACAAACAAAGAACTCTCCATGTACAACATCGACCTGGCGTCCAGGTCACAGATAGTCGTAGCAACCAAGATCGACATCGCACATCAGGGCCACAGACTGAACAGATTGGCGACATACTGTGAGCAATCCGACATACCATTGTTTAAGATATCAGCGGTGTCAAAGGAGGGTACCAATCAGTTGATAAGCCACATTTCGGTACTTATGAGACAGAGCCGTCGCACTTAAAAACCTGCTGTGCTGTACCAATTAACACGCCCTTCTTAAACACAACTGGTAAAAACTGACGTGTTTTAGTTATAATGCCTAATGGGAATTATAGAAAACGGCAAGGGCTTGCTTAAGAGATTTATTGACGGCATTGCCGTAGAAAGATGGCCTATCCTTGCGCGCAGCAACAGTGCCGCGGGTAACAGACAAAGACTGCTCAGGCATATACAGAACAAAGACGTCATCTTGGACAGCGCCCCATGCAGGGTGGAGTTAAGCGTTACGACGCACTGTAATCTGGACTGCATCATGTGTGCCGGGCCACAGAGGACAATGTCCTTGGATAAGAGCTACGACTGGTTCTTGGAACAACTTGGTGGATTCATTGACACCCTGGAGGACGTCTCTGTCATTGGCCTGGGAGAGCCTTTGCTCTGGAAGGACTTTGACCGAGCGGTGGCCGACCTGACACTGCGGGGGGCCTCCCTGCGCACCACCACAAACGCACTGCTGCTGCACAAGCACATGGATGCCTTTAAAACCGGCAACTTCAGGTGCATCTGTATCTCCATAGACGGTACAAACGAGGTCTACGAGTATGTCCGCAAAAACGCCACGTGGCGGCAATTTGAAATAAACGTCAGGGCGCTTGCACGACTTATACGGGGACTAGGGGCTCCACCGGTGCTGTATTTTAACGTGGCCGTGGGGACTTATAATTACGCCGATATCCCAAACATAGTGGCATTCGCCCAAGAGGTGGACGTAGACCTCGTGTCGCTCAACCGCGTATCGTTTGGACGGATTGTTGATACCGACCCCAAGGCAGACCTGATGCTCTCTGACCAGTACGAAGACTTCAAGGCAATGATGAAGAATCTGGCAGAGGTTTCAAGGGTTACGGTGGCATGCGGCTTTGACCCTTCCCTGTCCATATATCCAACCCGGGATGACATTACAACACCAAGGCTTGAACAACCACTGCCGTATCACACCATCGCAGTGGATGACAACGCTGTTCAGTGCATATATCCATTTACATCGGTACAATACTGGAGCGGCGATGTCTTTACCCCATGCTGTCTGCTAATTCGTGCTTATGACAGTAGCGAGTCTACGTTTGCCTCATACTGGAACGGAAAATACATACAGAACATCAGGCAAAGGGCATATGAACATACGTTAATACCCGGCCCCTGTGGCAAGGATGCCTGTGTCTTTGCAAGGACCTTTGTCAAAAAAGCAGGGTGAGTCGGGTGCATATAAGAAGGTCATGGGGTTGCTTCGTAAAGGAAAAGAATGGAGGGTCTTGCCCTCGCTTCTTTCCTCATTATGAAACGGGGATTGATTTCATCCCTTACGGATAATTAAGCAACTCCCTGACGCTGATCAACACCCCGTCTGAGATGGCGTCGAGG
>JADGAE010000219.1 GCA_015232165.1 Nitrospirota bacterium | reverse complement strand
AGGGGGGACAAAGTCCCCCATTCTTTTTTTCTTTTGGTCAAATGCGATTGCCCTGTAAAGATGGGTGATGGGTGCATAAATTTTTGGTAGTCCTGCACAAGTAGTGGTAACTTTAAGCTTAAGTTTCATTATGCAAATGTCAAAATATTGAATATCACTATCTCTGCAGGACTAACATATTTTTTTGTTTCTCTGTGTAACATGAGTTATTATTTCTTCAAAGACTGGGTTGAGGTCTGCAATACCCGTGAAGACACTTCCCTGCTGTATGCTTAGATGAATCAACCCATAGCGCACATCCACGGGCTTATCCTCGGAGTCGAGCCTCTGTGCAACGCCGAGGTCCAGGAAGACATCCCCCGACTGCACGGCCATCCTGACGGAAAACCGAAACACAACCACCTCACCCGCCTGCCCGGCAGAGACCGGATGCCCGGCAAACCGTGTGTTGTTGCCGTGTATGAGGACGCCATCCAGAGTCTTTACCGCAAACCCATAGATAAGCTCCTCAACCGGCCTGTAAAACCTGACCTTTAGGTATATATCTATCAGGCTGCCGGACTTTATGGAGACGGGGTCATATCGCTGTCCATATACGACAAGATAGTCAACTATCCGGCCCCGCCCGTCCGTGATACGATATTCATTCTTGTTGTAGCTGTTTCTCGCCATGCAGTTATCGACCTCGTTCTTATGCTCAAGGAATCTGTCCAGTTCGGTCATGGCCTCATGCTCGCCTATCGGATGACCTGTCCCATGTGCTGCAGGCTCGGAGGCATTGACTATGAGGTCGATCATCTTTCGTACCTCATCCTCGGATGAGCCAATGACGCACTTTTGGTCGGCCACATATCCCTTCAGGTCGGCATCGTCTATGCAGTTAAGCTCGATGCGCCCAAGGGAACTCAAAAAGCCGTAATACCTGAACTTAAAGTGTACGATGTTAAACCCCCTGTAGCCGCCCTCCACCAGGACGGGGTCGATGGCGTAGCCCGCTATCTGCCCCGTAAAGAGCAGGTCAAGGTAGTAATCGGTAATGGCCCTTGGTTGTCCCTTTTCTATGACCCGGCCCTTTTCGAGCAACACGGCATAGTCGCAGTGCTTGACAATAGACTCGGTGCTGTGGCTGACAAACAGTATGGTCTTGTGTTCGCGCTGGAAGTCGAGGAACTTGCCAAAGCACTTGTGCTGGAACTTAGCATCCCCCACGGCCAGGGCCTCATCTATGATAAGTACGTCGGGGTCAACGTTGATGGCCGTGGCAAAGGCAAGCCTCACAAACATCCCTGAGGAATAGGTCTTTACCGGCTGGTCAAAGAACTCACCGATGTCGGCAAAGTCCTCAATCAGCGGCACCCGTCCCTTGATCTCCTCGCGTGAGAGGCCCATAACCGTTCCATGCAGGAAGACGTTTGCCCTGCCCGTCAACTCGGGGTTAAACCCTGCACCCAGTTCCAGCAAGGCCGATATTCTGCCATTGACCGCAACCGACCCGCTCGTTGGATGCAATACCGAACAGATGACCTGCAGCAGCGTGGATTTACCGGAACCGTTTCTGCCAACGATCCCAACCGTTGCTCCCTTTGGGACCTCAAAGCTCACGTCCTGCAGTGCCCAGAACTCGCGATGAAATTTCCTCTTAAACGGGTGCAGCGCCTCCATAAGCCGCTCCTTGGGCGAATTAAACAACCGGAACTTCTTGGAGACATTCGATACCGCTATGGCAATGGAGTCATCCATTATAGCATCTCCGCAAACTCAGGTTTTAACTTCTTAAACACGTACCCGCCAACGACAAGCAGTATCAAGGTCACCAGCCAAAAGTATGCCCCCTGGTACATATGATTCCATAACGGCACCCCGTAGACAAAGGACTCCCTGTAGCCCTGCGCAATGTAAAAGACAGGATTTAGCTTTAATATTACATGAAACTGCCTGGGCAGTACGTCAATGCCATAGACGATTGGCGTGAGCCAGAACCATATATTCATGACGACCCCCAGGACCACGGATGTGTCCTTGTGAAAGACGTTTATGGCCGACAACAACCAGCTTAGACCTATACTAAAGGCACACATGGCAAACATATAGTATAGGCATTGGAGGTTCATAAATGAAAGCGGTATCCCATATGCAAGCATGATACCCATGAAGATGGTCAACATCACAAGGTGGGTTATCAGGTTTGCCACCAGGGTGACAAACGGTAATATTTCGGACGGAAAGACCATTTTCTTTATCAGGTGGCTGTTTGCAGCAATCACATTTGTATTGATGAGGATCGTTTCGCTAAAGGTCATCCAGGGCAGCAGTGCGGCGGCAAAAAACAGGATAAACGGGACATCCCCAATGGGTTGTACCCTCAGGCCAATGGAGAATACAAACCAGTAGACAAGTATCGTCACAAGTGGATTAATGATAGACCATATGAAGCCGGCAACCGTACCCGCATACCGCCGTTGTATGTCCTGCACCGCCATAGAGACGATAATCAAACGGTACGTGTAGAGCTTCCTGGTAAAGCCAATCAGGTGCATCCATACATTATACCTATCAATCAGCATCTTGTCAAAAAAGAAAAGAAGAAGAAGGGGGCGGCTCCGCCCCCCCTTCAGATCCCCCCTGCAAGGGGGCCAGCCCCCTTGACCCCATCTATGATTTTTATCATGGCAAGCATTTTTTTTGTGCAGAGCAATCTGTAAGTCATCTGTAAGTTACGTTGTGGTACGATAGTATTATGGCGCAAAAGATACTGATTAAAACAAGAAGCTTTAAAAGATGGGAGCGTATTCGATAGACGCGTTTTTTTGAGACAATAATTTAATTGCGTATATATTAGGGAGGGACAAATGGAGCAGGTACAACTGTGGTTTCGTCAAAACCTTGATATCGTATTTCTACTGTATGGTGCGTCTTTTGTTTTAATGGGTGTTTCGATCCTTGTTCAGTCCAGGAGGGGGAGTGCCTTGAAGCTCTCACGCATTATCTGGGTTTTGGCCTGCTTTGCACTGATCCACGGGGTAAACGAATGGTTGGACATGCTGTCGTTTACCCGTCCGACAGACACAATATTTAGGGACATGAGTCTGTTCTGTCTTGTCACTTCATTCCTGTTCCTGTTTGAGTTTGGAGTAAGGTTGTATGGCATAGATAAGGATGTACCGTTTTTAAAATGGCGGATTACGGCAACCGTGCTGGTTTTTATATCCGTGCTTTCATGTTTTTCAGAACAACCCTGGAAGACATTGCCAATCCTGGCAAGGTATTTCCTGGCATTTCCAGGTTCACTGCTTATCGCCACAGGTTTTTACTACTACCGTTATAACAAGGAAAATGCAAGAAAGCCTCTCCACATCAACAAGTATTTCTTGTTGTCAGGCATTGCGTTTTT
>JADGAE010000218.1 GCA_015232165.1 Nitrospirota bacterium | reverse complement strand
ATTTCTTTACAGGGGAGCATAGAGAAGCGGTTGTCAGGGTAATCGGAGACGCCTTTAAAAACGGCAGAGGTAACGTAGAGGCAAGTCTTTGCACTAAGGATAGGCGACTGATCCCCTACTATTTCAACGGGTTTACCATCGAGGTTGAGGGCAGACAATGTCTGGTGGGCATTGGGATAGACATCTCCGAGCGTAAGGAGATTGAAAGAAAAACAAGAGAAATAAACCTGAATCTGCAGGAGAGAATCAATGAGGAAGTCGCAAGGAATCGCCTGAGAGACCAGATAATGTTTGAGCAGTCCCGCCATGTCGTTATCGGAGAGTTGCTTGTAAACATCTCCCACCACTGGAGACAGCCCCTGTGTGCAATCGGCCTTTTAATGCAGGACATCAAGGACGCCTATCTGCACGACGAACTAGACATTGAATATATAGACAACAATGTCGGTGCCGTGATGTCTGAAATTGACGCATTATCCGGGACAATAGACAATTTCAGAAACTTCTATATCCACGATAAGGAGCCAGGACATTTTAATATCTCAAGAGAGATAGACAGGGCCGTGTTGCTGCTGTCAGGGTATATTAAAGATACGGGAATCGTTATAGATAAGACGCTGGATGAAGACCTGATGATACACGGCTTTCCAAATGAGTTTTCCCAGGTAATCCTGAACATCCTTACAAACGCCAAGGACATATTCGAGAAAAGAAACACTATAAATGCCACAATCAAAATAAATCTATACAAGGACAACTACACCGGCAACACAATTATAACCATTACGGATAACGGCGGCGGAATCCCCGAAGATATCATGGATAAAATATTCGACCCCTACTTTACCACCAAGCATAAGACACGTGAAACAGGAAATGGCCTGTATATGGCAAAGGCATTAATCGAACAAAATATGAACGGCACAATATCGGCCAGAAATCTTGACGACTGCTGGTGCGAATTCAGAATTTGTGTATAAGCACGGTGAACTAAGCTATAAAGGGGGGGCAAGTCAGGGCAATCGCATTTGACAGCAAGAGAAGATAAAGAATGGGGAGCTCTGCTCCCCCTCAGACCCCCTCGCAAGGGAGCACGGCCCCCTTGACCCCGTAAAGGGCTGGTCCCCTTGCAGGGGGTTCTGAAGGGGGCGCGGTAACGTCGCTGTGACAGCGGAGCCGCCCCTTTTTTTCCCCAAGGCACCCATGAGTTTCTTATGCGCCCCGTCAAGACTTTTTTATGAAAAATATGTTAGTGTAGTTTATGGAAACATTATTAAATCACATAAACAGTCAAGTTAGTGATGGACCCGATTATATTAAATCACCACTAAAAGACAGTGAATACAGATTTGTACGTGACCTGGTAACTTTATTAATAGAGAAAGCCCTTACAGCAAAGAAGAAAGCTGCAGACGGAGGGGATTTCGATAAAGGAATGCACATGACTTATTACGACATACTGTCTTTAGTGCAGGATCAAGCATATGCTTTCGGCATTCCTCTTGACGAGCTGGGACTCAAAGATTTCGATGCAGATGTGAATTTGCTGTAAATGCCAATCTGTTCGCAGAGGCAGCGAGCTATTTGTATCTACATTGAGATGCCGTGGGACAACTGATAAAAACACTAAAACCATTTATGAAGTCCATGATGGTGATCAAGCTGATTTGCGATGGTAAATTAAAGATACACTAATGATGGGAAATGAAAATCAGGAGGGGTTGGACAAAAAGTTATCCGGGAAAAATAAGGCAAAAGAAAACGCTTACGAAACAGCAAAAGCAGGTGGAAAACATTATGGATTTTTACAAAACTACCAAGAGCGTCCCATCGAAGAACTGCAAAGAGGTGTATCATCAATTAAAAAACAAATAGCCGACCATTATGCCAAAATTAAAAACCCACAAGAACATATCAAGAATTTTGAGCATCTTGATCAGCGCAGGCAAAAGTATCTTCTTGAATCAAAATGGTCATCCGATATAAAAAGGCTGAATGAACAACTCGAAATCCTTGAGATGATTATCTTATTAGGATTATAAGTGCTTGGATATAAATATTTATAGGAATGAGTATTGAGTATTATGTGGTCAGTCAGCGAGAGGCGAGCCGCCACCGGCTAAGTCCCCCCGGCTCAGTGGGGGACTGGTCCCCTTGCAGGGGGGTTCAAGGGGACGCGGTAACGTCGCTGTGCGAGTGGAGCCGCCCCCTTTTCTCTTTCTTTGCCTTTTTCTTTTTCTGCGTTTATGATTGAGGTTAAGGTGCTAAAGCCCGGCTATGCAATTGACGTCGGCAACAACCGGATGCGGGCGGATGGGACGATAACCTTGATCAGGGGGCCAAGGAACCTCATCGTGGACACCGGGAGTCCGCACGACAGAGAGGTAATCCTTGAGTGTCTGACCCGGGAAGGTCTGGGGGTTGATGACATTGACTACGTGGTCTGTACGCACGGCCATTGCGACCACATCGGCAACAACAACCTGTTCCAGGAAGCGGTCTTTATCGTCTGTCACGACATCTCACGTGGGGATTTGTACACGCTGCACGACTTCACAGCCAGGCCGTATGTAGTGGATGAGGGCATAAGCGTGATTGCGACCCCGGGGCATACCGCACAGGACGTCAGTGTTATCGTGAGGGCGTCAATTGGGACGGTGGCCGTTGTAGGGGACCTGTTTGAGAGCAAGGACGACCTCGGGGATGAGTCTCTGTGGCGCAGGTGCAGTGAGAATCAGGCTACCCAGTATAAAAGCAGGCAAAGGGTCTTGCAGGTGGCGGATTACATAGTCCCAGGGCATGGGCCGATGTTTGCGGTTGTGTTGGGTGGTGGAGGTCACAGGGCGAGGTAGGCCTTTTGCACAAGCGGGTTGTCCGGCAGCAGGGCAGTCGGTGTGTTGTGCGGTATCATTTAGTATTTTGTCTAAGGCTCTACTATTGAAAAATAACTACTATCTGTGTCGATATGACCACAACCTACAGGCTGTATGGATTCAGTTTTCTTATAGTTTTTGACGTTAAATCAGATGGCCTGTATCTTGCATTAAACGGTCAGTGAGTTATGTATACAGAGATTAGAAACAAGGAGGTATGTTGATAGTATACGGTAAGGTAACAGTAACTGTGCAGATGTTTTGTGCCAGTATTGTGACGGGAGCGGTTGGTGCTGAAAATTGTGCTTGACAGCGTATTGAGTTTTTTGCTATAAAAGATAGATGTTTGGTTTATGCTTGTAAAAAAGGACTTGACAAAGGATTATTTTAGTGGTTATAATCAGGTTGAGAATTACTGTAAGATGAAAGGCCAGGGATTATACGATGAGCAACTGGATGGCCGGAGACGAGATGGTTTGGGTTCCACTAAAAATAACAGGATGGAGAAGACTCCATACTTATA
>JADGAE010000217.1 GCA_015232165.1 Nitrospirota bacterium | reverse complement strand
TGACCGTGGGGATCGTGGATGTCCCCGGACACGAGCGCCTTGTGCGCAACATGCTCGCCGGGGCCGGGGGGATCGATATCGTGCTGCTGTGCATTGCCGCCGATGAGGGGGTCATGCCCCAGAGCAGAGAACACCTTGCCATCTGCAACCTGCTGGGGATCAAGGACGGGCTAATCGTTCTGACCAAGAAGGACCTGGTGGATGAGGAATTCCTGGAGATCGTACAGGAGGAGGCCAGGGGGTTTGTCAAGGGTACGTTTCTGGAGCAGGCGGATATTATCGCCGTCTCAGCCAGGGATGGCACTAACATTGAAATTTTAAAGCAAGAGATACGAGACCTTGCCGCCGGCATACGACCAAAGTCCTCGGCTGGCGTGTTTCGCCTACCCGTTGACAGGGTCTTCACACTCAAGGGGTTTGGCACCGTGGTCACCGGCACCGCCACCTCCGGCAAGGTGTCTATAGACGACAGCGTTGATGTACTGCCCTCCGGGTACAAGGCCAAGGTGCGTGGGCTGCACAACCACAACGAGTTTGTGCACACAGGCTATGCCGGCTCCCGACTGGCCATCAACCTCCAGGGCGTGGACAAGGACAAGGTTGCACGCGGAGACGTCGTCGTACTGCCCGATACGCTCCACCCCACACAAAGGTTAGACGTGACTATAGAGCTGCTCAAAGACGCATCGGAGATCAAAAATCGCGCCCTCCTGCACCTGCATATAGGCACCTCGGAAGTGATCTCAAGGCTCATCCTCTACGGCATACAGAGGCTGGCAAAGGGAGAGTCCGCTTATGCCCAGCTGCGTCTAAACAATCCGGTGGTTGCCATGGCCGGGGACCGTTTTATCATCAGGCGCTACTCCCCCGTTGACACCATCGGTGGAGGTGTTGTCCTTGACCCCTCCCCGCCACGCAAGACCGACCCCGCCACGCTTGAGATATTTCACGGGGGATCACTTACGGAGCAGTTGACCGAAAAGGTGAAACGCTTCGGTATAAATGGAACAACACCCGGTGCACTGCGAGGCTGGATCAACGAGGACTCTGATAAAATAACCTCCACCATTGACGCACTCAAACACAAGGGGGTGCTAATCGAAATAAACGACGCCATCGTACATGGCAAGATCATTGCGGCGCTAAAGGATGACATCCTGGACTTCGTGCGCCAGTGTCACAAGAGGTCGCCCCTTAAGGCCGGGGTCACCAAGGAGGAACTCAAGACCCGGTTTAAGATGATTGAGGGCAGGAGCCTCTTTAAGGTCATAGCAGGTATCGGGGAGCTTGACACGGATAAGGATATCGTCTGCCTCAAGGGTTTTAAACCCGCCCTGACGACCCTGGATGAGGGGATAAAGACAAGGGTCGTCGGGTTGCTTAGGGAGGCACGTTTTCAACCGCCCTTTAAAGACGACATTGCAAAGGCGCTCTCCGTGAAGGACAAGCAGATCGATGACATGTTGAAACTCCTGGCAAGTGAGGGTGTCATCGTGCGTATCAACGACGCCATCCACCTCCATCGGGACATCTTTGAAGAGATGCTGGCAATTCTCAGGGGGTTTTCACAAAAAAACAAACAGATAACGGTAGCCGAGTTTCGCGACCTGCTGTCAACCACACGCAAGTATGCCCTGCCATATCTCGAATACCTCGACGGTAAGAGACTAACCATGAGGGTTGGAGAATCAAGAAAATTACTACTATAAGTACGGCTTCGAGAAAGCGGGAAGCCGTCTTTAAAACACGAGAAGGAATTTACCATGCTTTTTAAAGAGGATAGAACTTTTTTTATGCGCCCAAAAAACAATAGTAGCAATTGTCACGTGGTATTGTTGTATAATAGCAGATGATTAATTTACAGAGGTTAGAAAATGCTTTTTCTTAGACGCAAGACGTGGTGGCCGGTGATAGTCGGCATTTTGTTTGCGTTGATAGAGGTGACGTCATTTTACATCTCCAAGAGACCGCTGGGGGCATCCCGTGGGTATACGGTGATTGGCTCCATCCTGGAGTACGTGCTATGGCCGGGACATGCCGCCAAGGTCACGTACTGGCAGGCGTATGAACCCTACATCGAGTGGACGATGGCCATGTTGCTGGGGATCGTACTCGGCAGCTTTATTTCGTCGATATTGTCGGGGGAGTTCAGGTTGAGGTTTATCCCTGAGATGTGGCGCGTCTCAAAGGGCCCGTCAATACGGAAACGCTGGTTTTGGGCCTTTATCGGTGGGATAATGGTAGGGTTTGGCGCAAGGATGGCAATGGGCTGCACGCTGGGCATGTTGATAGCCGGGGTGATCCAGCTTAGTCCCGCAGGGTTCATCTTTATGATGTCGCTGTGGATGGGCGGGGCAAACATGACGGTGCTGTTCTACCGGTTAAAGACACTGGCTTTAATAAAGAGGGATTGATTATGAGTACTATGATATCAAGGATTAGGGATACGTTTGACCCCTCAACACTGGATTCCCTGTATGGGGCGTCGAGTCTGTGGGGAGGGTTGATGTTGGGGATATTTTTGGGGATTATCCTGCAAAAGGGTCGGCTCTGTAAGTACAGCGTCGTCTCGGGGATGTTTCGGATGCAGGACTTTAGCTTCTTTCGAGTGGGTACGCCGCTCCTGATGATAGCCATGGTGCTGGTGTATTTCCTTAAGGACGTTGGCGAGGTGGAGTTGTACCTGCCCCGGACGGTTATCCTGGCACAGCTCATTGGCGGAGTAATGTTTGGAGCCGGGTTGGCCATCAGCGGCTACTGTCCGGCCATAGCAGCAGGAGCACTCGGTGAGGGGGCCTTGGACGCCCTGCCTACAATGACCGGGATCGTCGTCGGAAGCATCATCTATGCCGAGGTCTACCACGAAAGCCTTTTTGACAGACTCGTCTCATACATAGACCTTGGAAGAGTGACGTTTCAGGATATCTTCCTCGTCTTTAATCACTGGTTCTTTATCATGGGATTTGTCTTCATGTGCGTGATGTTCCTAATCGGCATCAGCATGTACGACGAATTTCTAAAGGCGTCTTTTAATCTAATCGGCAAGACAACAAAGTTATTTAAAAAGTAAACCACATGACCTTTGACATTAGTATCGCAAAAAAAGTATAATACGCTAAATGGGTAAATATGGAAACAGACCACGAGAGGATAAGGCAACCTTAACGGAGCCAAGGTGTCCCTTCTGTCAAGAGCTCTTTGAAAGACCCTATACCATATCCACCAGCCTGGGGTTTTTCACCGGCGGCAGGTGCCTCTGTGGTGCCGTCTATGTCTTTGACGCCTCGAATAAAAATATGGGCGAGGCCTTTATGGACGCCCTGAGCTATGCCTGCGGCGAAGACTGGGACGTTGCCATGTCCCTTGAACTCGATAAGGACTATCAAGAACGTTCCGTAATTTACA
>JADGAE010000216.1 GCA_015232165.1 Nitrospirota bacterium | reverse complement strand
CTGCCGACGGTCAGCCCACCAAGGCGGCAATCAGCTTTGCACAACTGCACGGCATCGCGGTAGAGGACTTGATTATAAAACAGAAGACCGTAACTCAGACGACTATAGCAAAACAGCTAACGACAGCATTGTGTAGGATAGCAGACCATCTCAACCCTTCGCAGGAACCAGGAGCGTCCTGGAGCGAAAAAGAAGGGGTCAAGGGGGCCGGTCCCCTTGCAGGGGGGTCCGAAGGGGGGGCGGAGGGGGTGAGGCACCCCTGCCACAAACCGCCCCCTTCTTCTTCTCCTCCGCCTAAGAAGCAGAAGGGCGGACAGTACGTCGTGGCCGTCATCAGGGAGGAGGGTCGTGCCCTCAACGAAATAGCCGCATCGCTGTTTACACGGATCGTAACGTCGCTGCACTTTCCAAAGGCCATGCGTTGGGCCGACCAGGAGTGTCCTGGAGCAGTAAAGAACCTCGACACGAAGTTTGTCCGTCCGGTGCGATGGCTCATGGCGCTCTGTAACGGCGCTACGGTGGAATTTGAGTTTGCGGGCGTGAAAAGCTCCAACACCACACGCGGACACCGGTTCCTGGCCAACAACATCATTGAGGTCTCCAACGCCGCACAGTATCACGAGGTGTTGGCGGCCAACTACGTCATCCTCGACCAGGACAAGCGTCGTCAACGGATATGGACACAGTGCCAGGAGGCCGCCGCGGAGTTTGGCGCCCTGCCAGTGCCCGATGACGGCCTCCTGCAACAAGTAACACACCTGGTTGAATATCCACAGGCCGTAGCAGGGGAGTTTGAGGACGTCTACCTGAACCTGCCACGGGAACTGTTGATAACCGTCATGAGGGACCATCAGAAGTGTTTTGCCATAGAGGATCAGGACGGACGGTTGTTAAACCGCTTCATCGTGGTCAGCAACACTGTTAAGGACAACGCCGACGTAGTACGCATCGGTGCCCGACGGGTGATCAGGGCACGCCTGGAAGACGCCAGGTTCTACTATGAAGAAGACATCAAGGTCCCCCTTATACAGCGTCTTGAGTACCTAAAAGGGGTCGTGTTTCAGGAGGCCCTCGGAACGCTCTTTGACAAGGTTGACAGGCTCATTGCCATAGGCGACTTCCTGCGGCTGCGGCTCTTTGACCCGGCCACGGTCACAATTGATCGCGAAAACCTGCTGATGGCCATACGCCTGTGCAAGGCCGACCTGACCGCCGGTGTGGTGCGAGAGTTTCCGGAGCTTCAGGGCATCATGGGCAAGTACTATGCCCTGTCGAGTGGCCAGGAACCGGAAATCGCACAGGCCATCCGGCAACACTACCTGCCGGTCCACACCGGGGATAACATACCATCGACAAAGATTGGTATGATCGTAAGCCTTGCAGATAAATTAGACAATCTGGTATCATTTTTCTCCATAGGTAAGACCCCCACGGGGTCGGAAGACCCCTACGCCCTCAGGCGACAGGCGATGGGCGTGATCGCTATCCTGCTACAGGGTGGCTTTGGAGTGACCCTGCAGGGGCTGCTCACGGAATCCGTTGATGTCCTCAATAGACCGAGGGCTGTCCTGGATGACCTGTACGCGTTTTTCAGGCAGAGGTTGCAGGCGCTGTTTTCGACTATGGGATATGCCCACGACGTCATCCAGGCGGTGATGGAGCAGTTTCAAAGCGTGCAGCTGAACCATCTGGTTGGACGGATGGATGCCCTGAAGCGGCTGCAGGAAATGCAGAGGTATAACGAGTTTTTGATTGCGTTTAAGCGTATATATAACATAGTCCCACGGGATATCGACAACGCATACGTCGTGGATGTCCAGCTCATGGATGGCGTCCAGGAGAGTAGGTTGTACGATGCCCTGCGACAGAGACGGCAGGGTATTGAGGCTGCCGTTTCGGGCGGAGAGTTCGGGCGTGCCCTGGAGCTATTGACGGAACTGGTGGGACCGATAAACGAGTTCTTTGACAAGGTACTGGTCATGGCCAAAGACGAGGCTCAAAGGGCCAACAGGCTTGCATTGCTCAGAGATATACTAAGGGCATCGTCAACCGTGGCCGACATCTCCAGGATGCAGGAGAGGTAGGGCTTGACAAAAGTAAAATGTCTATGAAAAAATCTAAAGAGAAAAAACATCCGTTTAACGGATGAAAAGAAATCACCGGAGGTAATCATGAACCCTGAGGAATTACGATATCATAAGGAACATACCTGGGTAAGTCTGTCAGGCAAGAAGGCCACAATAGGCATAACAGACTATGCACAGGAGCAGTTGGGTGATATAGTGTATTTAGACATACCGGAGGTGGATGCAGAGGTAGAGGCCAATACTGAGATGTCAGAGATTGAATCTACCAAGGCGACCTCATCGGTAATCGCCCCGATCAGCGGGACGGTGTTGAGCGTTAACGAGGAGTTGGAAGATGCCCCCGAGATAATCAACGAAGACCCCTATGGCAAGGGCTGGATAGCCGTGATAGAGATATCGGATGACTCCGAACTGGAGGAGCTGATGGATGTCTCAGACTATGAGAAGTACATCGAAGAGGAAGCTGGATGAAGCTCGTAATCATAGGTGCAGGCCCCGGGGGTTATGTAGCGGCCCTGAAGGGGGCACAGATGGGGGCCGATGTCACGGTGATAGAGGGCAGGGAGGTCGGTGGCACCTGTCTCAATGAGGGTTGTATACCAACCAAGACCCTCATCGCGTCGGCGGAGGCCTACGTCACGGCACTGCATTGCGACTCCTACGGTATAGACTTCAACGGCACTCTCACCCCAAATGTACAAAAGCTGATGGCGCGCAAGAACGGCGTTATCTCCACGCAGGTCAAGGGTATACGGGCGTTGTTCAAGAGCTGGGGGGTGAAACTCAAAGAGGGCAGGGCCGGCTTCATCTCCGAAAAAGAGGTCAGGGTCGTCAGCGGCAATGGCCAGGAGGAGGTAATAAGCGGTGATAAGTTTATCATCGCCACGGGTTCGCGTCCTGCCGAAATACCAACATTCCCCTTTGACGGCAAGCGGATTATCTCCAGCTCCGACGCCCTGAACATGGACGGCATCCCCACCTCGATGATAATCATCGGTGCCGGAGTGATGGGTTGTGAGTTTGCCTGCATATACCAGAGCTTTGGTACCGACGTCACGATGGTAGAGCTGATGCCGCGTGCGTTGACCACGGAAGACCCCGAGATATCCCAGGTGCTGGAACGGGAACTGAAAAAGAAAAAGATCAAGCTAATCACGGATGTGAAGGTAGACCGCGTGAGCGTTGAAACCGACCAGGAGCTTTTATGCCAGGGGCGGCCCGCCCCTCCTGGAGCAATAAAGAACGGCGTCAGGGCGTTTCTCTCAAACGGCAAGGAACTCAACGCAGAGAAACTGCTTGTCACCATAGGTAGGGCATTTAACTCCGACGGTATCGGTCTGGACAAGG
>JADGAE010000215.1 GCA_015232165.1 Nitrospirota bacterium | reverse complement strand
TTGACCCCTTTATACGCATTTTTGCTACCACTTGTCACCCATGAAAAATTTATGCGCCCTCCATGTACTTAACAGAAATATTTACAGCAAGAAAAAGTTTCTTTTGGAAAATGTTAGAATAGATATCTATAAGTAAGGTACGGAAAAAGGTACGGAAATATATTAACAGGAGGTAGATATGCCCAAGAGAAATTATTTTTTTACGTCCGAGTCAGTAACGGAAGGGCATCCGGATAAAGTAGCCGATCAGATATCAGATGCTATATTGGATTCGATAATCGTCAACGATCCCTATGCAAGGGTGGCCTGTGAGACGCTGGTAACAACAGGGTTGGCCTTTATTGCGGGAGAAATCACGACCAATTGCTACGTCGATATTCCAAGCATAGTCAGGGCCACAATTCGTGATATTGGTTACACGCGTGCCAAGTATGGATTTGACTACGAGACGTGTTCGGTGCTTACGGCCATACACGAGCAGTCACCGGATATCGCAATGGGTGTTGACCCCGGCGGGGCAGGCGATCAGGGGTTGATGTTTGGATATGCATGCAACGAAACGCAGGAGTTGATGCCAATGAGCATAATGCTTGCTCATAAGTTGGCAATGAAACTTGCCGAGGTGCGCAAGACTGATGTCTTACCGTATCTCAGACCGGATGGCAAGACCCAGGTGACAGTTGAGTACAGGGAGGGTAAACCGTATCGGATCAACACCGTAGTAGTGTCCTCACAGCACAGTCAAAATACCAAACTCAAGGACCTTAAGGATGACATCATAGAGAAGGTCATCAAGCCGGTGTTACCAAGCGAGCTTCTTGATGAGGAGAACATCATATACCACGTAAACCCCACCGGGCGATTTGTCACGGGCGGCCCAATGGGCGATACGGGACTAACGGGCAGGAAGATAATCGTTGACAGCTATGGTGGCACCGGCCGGCACGGCGGTGGATGCTTCTCCGGTAAGGACCCCACAAAGGTTGATCGTTCGGGGGCCTATATGGGCAGATACATAGCAAAGAATATCATTGCGGCGGGGATTGCAGATAGAGTGGAGGTACAGATAGCATACGCCATAGGTGTTGCACAGCCGTTGTCCATACTTGCGGATACCTCCGGCACCGGAAAGATACCAAATGAGCAGATCGTAGAGCTTATTAAAAACCATTTCGATCTGACCCCCAAGGGGATCATCGAAAAACTGGAACTTCGCCGGCCTATATATAAAAAGACGGCCGCATACGGACATTTTGGAAGAGACGAAAAGGACTTTACCTGGGAACATACGGACATGGCCGACATACTCAGAAAAGAAGCAGGCCTATAGGAGGATTAAGACTTTGGTACGACACGACGTTAAGGACATACAGTTGGCAGCGGAGGGACGCCTCAGGATCGAGTGGGCCGAGATGGAGATGCCGGTACTGCGTAGCATCAGGGAACGATTTCAGAAGGAGAAGCCGCTAAAAGGGATACGGCTGGCTGCCTGCCTGCACGTGACCACCGAAACGGCCAACCTGATGGAGGCACTCAAGGCCGGTGGGGCCGAGGTATCGCTGTGTGCCTCCAACCCTCTGAGCACTCAGGATGACGTAGCAGCCAGCCTTGTTGTAAACTCTGACATCCCTGTGTATGCCATCAAGGGTGAGGACAACGAGACCTATTATCGCCATATAATGGAAGTGCTGACCTTCAAACCCCACATCACAATGGATGACGGGGCAGACCTTGTTTCGATCATCCACAAGGAAAAGCGGGACCTGCTTGCCGACATTGTCGCCGGCACGGAGGAGACCACCACGGGTGTGATACGACTCAAGGCCATGGCCCTGGACGGCGTCCTGTCATATCCGATAATCGCCGTAAACGACGCCTACACCAAACACCTCTTTGACAACCGCTACGGCACCGGGCAGAGCACCATGGATGGCATCCTGCGGGCAACCAACAGGCTGATAGCAGGGTCGGTGTTTGTGGTATGCGGCTATGGCTGGTGTGGCAAGGGTGTGGCCATGAGGGCCAAGGGAATGGGCGCTCGTGTTATCGTCACCGAAATAGACCCCCTGAAGGCCCTTGAGGCAACGATGGATGGCTTTGACGTAATGCCGGGTGTGGATGCTGCACGCATAGGCAACATATTTGTTACGGTCACCGGAAACATAAACGTCATAGACAAGGGTTGTTTCAGCGTCATGAAGGATGGCGCTATAGTGTGTAACTCCGGCCACTTTAATGTGGAGCTGGCACTGGAAGACCTCGCCGCAATGGCAGTCAAAAGGCGGATTATCAGACCGTTTGTTGAGGAGTTTCAACTGACTGATGGCAGAAGGATATATGTCCTGGGAGACGGTCGTCTGATCAATCTGGCATCGGCCGAAGGGCATCCCTCTTCCGTTATGGATATGAGCTTTGCCAATCAGGCGTTGTGTTCCGAGTATGCCGTTAAAAAACACAAGGGCATGAAAAACATCGTCTACAGCGTCCCCGTCGAGATCGACAAGGAGATTGCCAGACTGAAGTTAAACGCCATGGGTATCAAGATAGACGAACTAACAGAGGCGCAAAAGCAGTACCTCGGTAGTTGGGAGTCCGGGACCTAAGAAACAAAGAGAAGAAATAAGGAGGGCGGTTTATGGCAGTGGTGTCCCACCCCCCTCCTTATTTTGACTTCCGTTTTGATTTTGCCCTGAACTCCCATGGCGGCTCCGGTTTGGCCTCCTGCCACAGACCGGTTCGTGCAGCCCTGGCTTGTCGTTGGGCGTTGAGGTAACCTTCAGTGTATGGGGGGGTCAGGTAGTTCTTATACGCCCAGGCATAACCAAGCTCTATCATCCGGAGATTTATATCCTGATTGTCGAGTCTAAGCAGACAGACCTCACGGTTGTAGGTCTTATCGCCGGTTAATGTCACCTCTACCTCCTTGTTCAGTACAAGTTGTTCGAGCTTCCTGGTTGCTTCCATGCCGTAGGGCTGCCCCGGGGCATTGGACTTGGCCGTCTCAGGGGAGTCGATACCATACAATCGGCATGTGTAAGGCTGCCTTCCAAGACCGGGCGATAGAACAACGGTATCGCCGTCCTTGACTCGTACAATCTTTTCCCGGCCGTATTGTTTCTTCGGGTACATCTTCCTTGGATCGAGCCTTTCCGGAAAGTCGCATCTGTTATACGACAGCGACAAAAGCAGCAAAGCCACCAAAGACATAACAACCGATTTACTATTTTTGCGTATTGCTCTTCGTCTTTTAGCCAATTTGAGGGTATTTTAGAACAATGCTCTAAATATGTCAATGATTTGGCAAGATTTGGATGACAAATACTATACAATAATGCTAAATTAAAAGCAATATACTGAAATGACACAGTTTTTTTCAGGCATGATAATTGATCGTGAAATAATGGGGTCAAGGGGACTGGTCCCCTTGCAGGGGGTTCTGAAGGGG
>JADGAE010000214.1 GCA_015232165.1 Nitrospirota bacterium | reverse complement strand
GTTGCCAACCCCCCGCTGCGACAAGATTGCGGCTCGCCCCTCCCCTTGCAGGGGGGGTCTGAAGGGGGACGGAGGGGCCGGCCCCATTGCTTTTAAAACACAATTTCACTTACAATATATCTTAGCTTTACTATAATTGGGTACCACCTTGGTTGAAATGTGGTTACGTTGCTGTGGAAAGACGTTTTAGGAAATCAGGCGCAAACAAATTCAGAGGACAAAAAGCACCATCCCATCCGGGGATGGACATAAAACATAATCGGAGGTAAGGGAAATGACCGATGAACCGGAGATTCAAGACCTGGAAGGCTCCCTCGGAAGCTATAAGGCCAAGGTTGCCACAACGTTTAAGGGAACCCTGACGTGGGACAAGGACTTAATATTCCTCGGACGCACACAGAAGGGCTACGAAATAGACTACGACGCAAACGTCGAATGGGGATGTCAGCCGTCGGAACCCGTGATGATGAGCCTTGCAGCGTGCATCTCCACAGACTGCCTCATGTTTCTGCAAAAGATGAAGGTGACGATAACCGCCATGAAGACCAATATCACGGGCATTAAGCAGGAGACCCCTCCACACTACTTCACGGGTTTTGACATAATGCTCTACATAACGGGCAAGAACCTTACGGAAAAAAAAGTAGACAGGGCACTTGACCTCTCCATCAACAAATACTGTGGCGTCTACCACTCACTGAGAAGAGACATAAAGCTCAACATCAAGTACGAGTTGATCAAAGAGGAATGACCAAAGGCAGTGCCAGTAAACCTCACTACTTAGGACATCGTCGGAGGCTCAGGGATAGATACGTCAAAGGTGGCATACACTCACTTAACGACTATGAGGCCATTGAACTGCTATTGACCTACGTCTACAGCCAGAGGGATGTAAAACCGCAGGCAAAGGACCTGTTGAGCAGGTTTGGCGACATCAGGGGTCTGCTCGATGCCGGGATCGATGACATCATTGAGGTAGAGGGTATCGGCAGACAGACTGCCATACTGATCAAGCTCGCCAGGGATTTTGTTGAGCTGTATATGCGTGAAAAACTCGTGACACGGCAGATAATCCGCTGCCCTGATGACATCATCGACTATCTCCGGATATCCATTGGCTCCATGAAAGACGAACTGTTTATGACGCTTTTTTTAAACGCCAGGAACGAAATCGTTGCCTCCGAAATCGTCAGTGAGGGGACGGTCAACAGCACGGTTATTTATCCAAGGAAGGTCTTTGAAAACGCCCTGAAACACAAGGCAACCGCCATGATCCTCGTCCACAACCACCCCGGCGGGAGTCTCCGGGTCTCAGACGAGGACATAAAGCTCACAAAGAGCCTCAAGCGTACGGCAGACAGCCTCGGCATCGTTATCCACGACCACCTGATAGTGACAAACGACGCCTACGTGAGCCTCAGCCAAAAGGGGTTGATGTAATGGGAAAAGACACCGCGGAACTAACCGTTGTCTATGAGATAAGCAAGGTCCTCGGCTCTTCGCTTGACATAAACAGGACGCTCAAGATGACGATGAAGTTTCTGTGTGTGCTTCTCGACCTCAAGCGTGCCACCATCGCCCTCATGGAAGATGATGAACTGGTGATAAGGGCGGCACACGGCCTCACTCGCAGCGAAGTGGAGCGTGGACGATACAAGAAGGGTGAGGGCATTATGGGGCAGGTGGCCAAGTCAGGCTATCCCATCGTTATCCCAAATATCAGGGATGAACCGTTTTTCTTGAACAAGACGGGTGCACGTTCCGACATCAGCAATGAGGACGTTGCCTTTTTGTGTGTCCCGGTCAAGTTTGGACGGGAGACCCTTGGGGTGTTGAGTGTGGACAGGCCGCTTGACTCAAAGGGTGTATCCCTGGATGATGACCTGAGACTGTTAAAGATCGTATCGGCGTTGATCTCTCAGGCGGTCAGGCTTCACGGACAGTTGCAGCAGGAAAAGCAGGAGCTGATTGCCCAGCGAAATGCCCTGATGTTCGAACTTAAGGGTAGATACAACATAGACAACGTTGTGGGCAATTCAGAGCAGATGCAGGCCGTCTATGAGGCCGTCCACAGGGTGGCACCCTCCAAGGCCACCGTTATGCTGGCCGGTGAGAGTGGGACAGGGAAGGAGTTGATAGCCAGGGCCATACATTACATGGGGCTGCGTGCCGGCGGGCAGTTTGTAAAGCTCAACTGTGCGTCGATCCCGGAGGGGCTCCTTGAGGCCGAGCTGTTTGGACATGAGAAGGGTGCCTTTACCGGTGCTGCCAACCTCAGAAAGGGACGCTTTGAGCTGGCCCATAAAGGTACCATCTTCCTGGATGAGATCGCTGATCTGACGCCGTCGCTGCAACCAAAACTCCTGCGCGTGCTCCAGGAGAGGGAGTTTGAACGGATCGGTGGTGAAAGGACAATAAAGGTCGATGTCAGGGTGATAGCCGCTACGTCGAGGGACCTTGAGGGTCTCGTGCGGGAGGGTAAGTTCAGGGAGGACCTGTACTACAGGCTCAACGTGGTACCCGTAACGCTCCCGCCACTGCGCCACCGCAGAGAGGACATCGGTGCGTTGATCGAGTTCTTCCTTGACAGGTTCAACGCCGAAAACGCCCGTGAGGTAAGCCTCTCCCCCGATGCCCTCAGGCTGATGCTGGAGTATCAGTGGCCCGGCAACGTGCGAGAGCTGGAAAACGCCATCGAGAGGATGGTCATCATGACCCCCGAGGACGTGGTAGTCCCCGAGCGTCTGCCCGTAAACATAAGGGCGTCGATGATTGTTGCCATGCCGTTGGGTACGTCAGGGCAGCCGTTGCCCCTGGTGCAGTTGGAGAGGGCACACATCGTTGAGGCGCTTGACAAGACCGGATGGGTCTATGCACAGGCCGCCAGGTTGCTTGGCATTACACCAAGACAGATTTGTTATAAGGTGAAGAAGTATGGAATCAGACAAGATATTTCATGACTGGCTGGTTAGGCATCTCAAGGTCAGGCTGGCAAAGGATTACACGGATATTGCCGTCAACCTTGACGGTGAAAGACGACATGCCTTTGAGGGGCATTACCCCGACCTGATCCTCAAGAACCTTGGCATGGTCATGGCCGTTGTAGAGGTGGAGACGGAGGCCGGCATAACACCCGATAAGGTAAGGCAATGGAAGGAGTTTCTTAAGAGTGGAACAAGGTTAATCGTAATGGTACCCGAGCGTACCAAGGCGAAGACTACATCTCTGTTGTGGGATGCCGGCATTGCCTCGGAGGTCTCCGTGGGCAGTTACGACATAAAGATCAACATGCCATAGAAATCGTCGTGCATAGATTTTTCATGGATATATGGTTTCGCAGTTTAAGATGACCACAATTTTTGTATCGTATGCAATCGAAACGCGCTATATTACTTTCTTACCAGGAGGTCGAACTGTTCTTGTAACACATGTTCGTCAAATGGGTCA
>JADGAE010000213.1 GCA_015232165.1 Nitrospirota bacterium | reverse complement strand
GGCTCCGCCCCCTCCTTGACCTCCCCTGCAAGGGGGCCAGCCCCCTTGACCCCTTCTTGCGAAGGTTTGTTACGTTTAGACACCTTTTATTCTTACAAAGGAGGACATAAGACGATAGTTTATGAAATATCCTGAGTGTAATGTATGCGGTAAATGGTCGCCGCGATTGAGTTTTGTCGGTAACTCCGCCATATCGGTGTTTAAGTTTAGCGTGGGGATATTAACCGGCAGCAAGGGGCTTGTTGCAGACGGCATACACTCGGTGGCCGATGCGATATCGTCGCTGTTTGTCCTCGTAGCGTTAAAGATATCGTCCAAACCCAAGGACAAGGGACACCCCTTTGGACACGGCAAGATAGAGTATGTCAGCACGATATCGGCCAGTATATTTATCTTTATCTGTGCGACAATGATATTTGTAGACGCCCTGCACAGCTTTAAGAGCGGGGTTCGCGAGGTGCCGGAAAATGCGGCAATATTGGCCACAATCCTGGCGCTGATATTTAGCTATCTCATGTACTCGTCAAACTCCTGTGCCGGAGAACAGCTCAACAGCCCCGCGCTAATGGCCGATGCGGCAGAGAGCAAGGCAGACAGCCTGACGTCGGTGGCAGTGCTCCTGGGCCTGATAGGGACAAAGATCGGTTATACACAAGCCGATACGATGGCGGCAGCGGTGGTGGCCCTGTTTGTCTTTCACATAAGCGTGGAGATGTTCCTCAAGGGTGTAAACGGCCTGATCGACGTCTCGATGGACAAGGAGGTCATAACAACCATAGTCGATCTGTGCATGAAGATAGACGGCGTTGAGGGTGTAAAGAGCGTAAAGTCCAGGTGCATGGGACAAAAGTGTGCCGTCGATGTAAGCATCGATGTCTCAAGCAAGGAGACAGTCCTGAGCGTCCACGGCATAGCAGAGCATATAAAAAAGGCGATTACTCAGAATATAGATGAGATCGATGAGGTGTTTGTAAAGGCACAACCAATTGGTAAATGGAGGTTTTGGGGCACATGATGGGAGTTGAATTAACGGGTTATATTGCTTTAATTGTACTGATAGTGGCAAACGTGTACTATCCTGCAAGGATGATCGCAAGGACGTTCTTCAACGATGTTAGCGAGGTAAAGGCGTTTTTTAACAAGTACCTGGGCCTGCATATGTATCTGAATTTCTTTGGCCTGCTGATTGTAGCCATACATGGACACAGCGCCGAGGAGAGAAACGTGGTGTTGCAGTTAGCCATGCTGTTGACGATATTTATGGCAGTGGCAGGCTTTACAATGTACCAGAAGGCACAAAAAGGACAGGGCAGAGATGACGATCTCTATCACGCCAAGCAGATATTGTTCTTTGCGTGGTTTATAACCGTACTGGTGGGACATGCAATACTGTAGCCGGAGTATACGATGCAAAGAAAAGAATGGAGGGCTTTGCCCTCCCTCAGACCCACCCACAAGGGGTCACGGACCCCTTGACCCCGTAATATGCAATTGTTTGCATGGAAAACCTATGCATATGGATAAACCATTAGTTCAGAGAGATAGTCGATTTTAGTATATATGAAAGATGGAGGTTTGACGTTAGGATGATGGAAAAATTTGACACAAGTGACTTGCAGGTCTTGTTAAAAGTGGCAAAGGTCAATTCAGGTAAGTTTTTGGATACGATGGTGTGCTACTATAACAAGATATTTCAGATATCCAGTGAAGAGACAAGAACCATTTATATGGATATTGGCGACAAGGGCCGCACCAAGGGCGACTTTGACGGTGCCATCAGGGCGTACAAGAAGGTGCTCAAGGCCGACCCCAATAACGTCGAGACGCTCCTGAAGCTGGGCAAGACGTACATGGATATAGGGCTGCCAAACGACGCCATCGAGTCGCTGAGGAAGTTTGTCGTGCTTGATACAACCTCGTCAGAGGCATACTACATCCTGGGCTCGGCCAACTTCATGATCGACGAAAAGCAGGCGGCTATAGATGCCCTGCAACGCGCCATCGCGTTAAACACCGCCTACGCCGATGCCTGGTACAAACTCGGCCTGGTCTATGACAGCATGGGCGAACACGACAAGGCCATAGAGGCTTACGAAAAGACGATATCGATTAAGCCGGGCTTTATCAGGGCGTATCAGAGTATAGGGCTGGCCTACGAGGGCAAGGGACTTAGGGATGAGGCCGTAAAGTATTTCAAGAAGGCCCTGGAAAAAGAAGAAAAAAAGGCAAAGTATTAAGTGTTTGAGATAAATAAAAAAAACTTAAGGAGTGTAATATGCTGAGTATTGTTTTTGGGTTGATAGCAATATGCTTGGGACTGTGGGGTTTGTCAAACTACTGGTGGTACATAGTTGACGTGTTTGTAGGGATTTTGCCTCTGTTCCTGATCTTTGGCGGATTTATTGCGGTACTGGCCGGGATAAGAAACACCGGACTTACAGCCAAGATGAAGGACAACAATGTCAATAAGACAGAGGCCCGCCAAGCTGATGAAGCTGATGAAGTCGGCACTTAGGACTGCGGTAATTATGATAGGAGAAGGCTATGGAAGATTACAACACGGAAGATAGCAGGGACATGGAACATCAGGTTGAGAGCTGCCCCAAGAGCTATAAGCCCTGGATATGGACTATAGTGATTATGGCCGTACTGACCCTCGGATGGGCCGTCTATGAGAGCTATCAGAAAGGCAGCATAGTCAGAAAGCTCATAGAGACCGACGACTATAAGGCAATGACCAAGGGCAAACTGTCGGGCTTCTACAACACCGGCGGCGCAACCCCGGTAAAGGCCAAGATATCCCAGAAGACGTATCATGAGGTCATAGATGCCGTCCGCCCTGCCCTCGTTGGCATAGACGTTGCCGTCGGCCCGACACAGAACGTACAGGCACCGGACCCCAATAATAACAACAACGTAACCTTCATTGCCGCCGGCGAACCTGCGGTCAACTACACCAGGGTAGGCTCCGGCGTCATCATAGAGCCAACCGGTTATGTCCTGAGCAGTTACCATGTCGTCTCAGGGGCGGTTGCTATGAAGGCCACCGTGTACGACGCTGAAGGCGGCGCACGCGAGTATCAACTAAAACTGGTAAACGCCGACAAG
Source organism: Nitrospirota bacterium (assembly GCA_015232165.1). GTDB lineage: Bacteria > Nitrospirota > Thermodesulfovibrionia > Thermodesulfovibrionales > Magnetobacteriaceae > Magnetobacterium. The sequence goes on along the minus strand of JADGAE010000213.1, from coordinate 359 downwards.
GAAAACGACCTGGCACTGTTGCTGATACAGGGCAAAGGGCCATTTCCATACGCGTTTCTGGGAGACGCCACCAAGACAAGAACCGGAGACTTCGTCCTGGCAATGGGAAGCCCCTACGGCTTTGACCAGACCATCACAAACGGTATAATCAGCAGCCGAAACAGGACAATAACAATCGGTGGACGTATATATGAAGGAATGCTACAGACCGATGCCTCAATCAACAAGGGAAACAGCGGCGGACCGCTGGTCAACCTCGACGGTGAGATAATCGGTATCAACACGGCCATCTACTCGCCGATGGGTACGTTTAGCGGCATAGCGTTTGCCGTGCCGATAGACAGGGCCTCCGAGCTGGT
>JADGAE010000212.1 GCA_015232165.1 Nitrospirota bacterium | reverse complement strand
TTATGTGGGGGGGGAGGGGCCCCGGGGGGGGGGGGGGGGGGTGGGGGGGGGCGGAGCGCCTCCTATTTGTATTTGGTTTTATATCCTACTCATACCCCAGACGGAAGCTCTGGCATATCTTGTTTGCCTCGTCTGTGAAGTCCCTGGCGACACGCTCGTCCCTTATCACCGACAGCACCTCGTCAGAGTACAGGCTGGCTACGTACCAGTTGCAGGACTCCGTGATGATCGTGTAGTTGTCAAAGACAGCGAACTTGTGATGCAGCGGAGCGTATATGCTCTCCCAGTAGTAGACAAAGACCACCTCCATCCAGTTGTCCTTGAGACGCTTAATGGGTTCCTTTAACGGCCTCCACTTGGCAGTGTCCCAGCTCTGGGGAAGATCGCCCGTGTGACAGATCATCCCGTTGAGTATGATCTTCACCCACACGCCGCGATTGCGTGCATTTATAAGGGCGGTGATGACATCCGTCTCATGATTATCGTATGAGGAAACGCCGGTGAGGTAACCTATATCAAACATGGAGACGATTATCGAGTGTTTGGCGTTGTTGATCTCCGTGATGATGGCATCCTGCATCCGATAGTAGTCTCGAAAGGGTGTGTAGTTGCTGCCAAAGCTGTAGTACAGATTATAGCGATTGTCGGGACTTACGTTTAACCTCTGCACTACCCCGCCCCTTATGGCATGATAGATGTTCGAGTACAGGGTTACAAAATCCGGCGAGTAATAGACAAGACCGTTTTCCCAGTTGCCGCCCCAGAGATGAAAATGCAGGTTGTAGGAGCTTGAATGCACCACCTCACCATCAAAGATAATGATCTTGGTGTGCATACTGGCAATGCCCTGAGTTGGATCACAGGGGGTGTTTCTCACAATACCGTAGATGGGGATACCTGCCCGCCTCATCTTGGCAATGTTTTCTGTCACATTCATTGGGCTTACGGCAGGCCAATCGGCAAAACACTCGATCTCTACACCAACGTTGACGGCATGGATAAGGTGCTGTGCCACGTGGTAGTTGTCAAAGTCAAAGATAGCCATTTGGATAAAGTGCCGTCCCTCCGGGTCGTTCTTCTTACGCTCGATAACCCAGTCTATATGCTTGTGTATCTCGTGGATGGGGTGGTTAGGATCCCAGGTGTTTCCTCTTGTGAAAAAGGGCCTTATCGGTAGATCGCCATAGAGGTTGTTGATCCTGTCAAGGGCGTCCTGCACCTGCACCCTGTCAACCTCAAAGGTACGATAGGGGTTGGGTGTTTTAAAATACTCGTCATGGAAGTCAGCGTTTCCAATACTTCCATTGTGGAATTCATATATAGATGCAAATTTGTATTCGTAGTACGATGGTATGGAGCGGCCATCCTTGTGAATTATGTAGGAGAACTTGATGTTTGAGATGCGGCCATGCGGCCCCTCGTAGGGGAAGAGTGGGAGTTGATGGGTCTGCCACTTCTGCCATTTGTCGCCAAAGTGCCCGCTGTGATAGGCATCCATCAGGTAATACTCACAGACACCGTCCTCTCTATTCACCTTTAGAAGCACCTTCAATGCCTTACCGTGTTCGTAATCGTAAAACGAAAAGCCTATACCGCCGGGGTAGTTGGATATCTTCCACCCCTGTACGTTAGTTACAAATCGCCTGGGACCTATCCACTTGTATGATGGATGACAGTACTCTTCCGCAAATCCTTGCATTTTTTACCTCTGGATGATATAAGAATAATTTAAACCCTTGTTATTAAAAATATAACCGCCCTCCTGTGAAGCGACACAACAGTTAAAGTGGGTATAATCGTAATGATAATCGTATAGGTCTATAATGAAGTCTACGTCGAATGCCCTGGTGCCTGGTATATCAGTGGCCACCTCCTTTACAAAGATATTGTGATTAACGGTAAAGCTGTGGTGCCACGGGGCGCGTTGCTTATCTGTAAAACCACAGTAGATGCTTATGTTATGTAAAAGATGTTCGTTGTGTAAGACAACGCGGCACTGATCAGTTAGCTCTGCAAACAAAGGGTCATTTACACTGACAACATATGCAATAAAGTGGGTCTCTAATCTCTGGGGTCTGTCATCTATCTGCCTGAAATAAAATCCCGAATCAAAGGACACATTATATATCTGTTTATTTAAGAACCCCAGGTGTTCTAATTTCCATCGTTCATAAAAGTATGCGTCAACTGCAAACATGATCCTTTTTTTGATATAGTTGTACATATCCTCCATGCTGCCGCCATAGCGAGGCAGTGCAACGACCTCCTCGGAGGTGTTAAAGCTGATGGGGGGGAGGCCTTTTTTGAGGAGCATGTGGTTTAAGAAGCATTTCCCAACGCGGCCGTTGGAATCCCAAAATGGATGGATCCCTATGAACATGTAATATGATCTTGAGAGGTCGTAGATGAAAGATTCCATGTTGTGGAAGCTCTGCCCTGTTTCCCACAGGACATAGCTCATATCCGATATCTCCCTGTCAAAGTTGCCATTATCGAAGGTAACACCGTTTTTGTCAGGGAAATCATAGGGTCTGAAGTTACCGGCGTTTGGCACGAGTTCCTTTGAGAGGATCAAATGTATACGTTTTAAGAGGTCTATGCCGATATCCGTAAAGTTGTGGAGGTTAGAAAAGGTCTCTTTGTACATATTAATAAAGTTGCGATTGCCGATGATCTTCAACTCACTTGGTGGCAGGACGTCCTCATGGCCAACGGAACCCTTCATTATGGTCATTGATGAGCATCCTAGGTGTAAAAAGAGCTTCTGAAATATAGCAGTGTTGACCGTCCAAGGGGTCTCCTCGGACATGGTGCGGAAGTACAGGTCAAGGTCGAGTTTTATATGATGACACGCAGTGGGTACGTGCTCCTCTATTGACCACTCCAGCTTGTCGCATAACTGAGAGATTAAGTAGAAGGAGTCCATTAATCGGAGGTGTTCGTCCTCAATAGATACAGCTTTCCTTAATACGTCTATGTGTCTATTAAAGGTCTCCTCCAGACGCCAGCGGATGTGTCCTTCATTGTCTTTCTTAAGAGCGCCCAGTGCGTTTAACAGGTCTATGTTGACGCCATAACCTCGGTATCCCAGCGAGTTAATTGTGTAGAGTCTTCTGTCAATCTCTGCTATGATACAGTTAAAGAGTTCTCGATTATAGTGCCATTTTTTTAAATAAAACAGCAGTTGTTGCGTATCTGGGACATCCTGACAATCAAGTTCACCAAGCTCTCTCAGTACATGCTGAAACTTACCCTTTGTCGCTTCAAAAAGTTCGTGACAATGAAGGTCCCATTGATAAGCCAATACAAAACATCCACGACGATGAGGCATTTCGCACACTCCTATTTTGAATTATTATTATAGGTAATAGTCCACCCGATGGAGGGCTTTGCCCTCCATCAGACCCACCCACAAAGGGTCCAGTCCCCTTGACCCCATTATATCGCATGTTTATACACAATGTTTCAATCGTA
>JADGAE010000211.1 GCA_015232165.1 Nitrospirota bacterium | reverse complement strand
AATAACGGGTGGTGGCAGAGGCATGGGCAGGAAGTTTGCCGTTGACATGAAAAACGCGGGTGCAAAGCCTTATGTTGTCGATGTGGTACAGGACAATCTAGATGCCCTCAAGGCAGAGACCGGCATAGAGGGAAAGATACTGGACGTATCGAAAGAGAGCGATGTGGAGGCGTTTTTCAATGCCTACGTTGAGGCGCACGGAGCACCTGATGTTCTCATCAACAACGCCGGAATAACGGCAGATGGCCTGTTTATAAAGAAAAAGGGCGATGAGATAACCAAGTTTTCCATGGCAAACTGGGAAAAGGTCATAGGGGTAAACCTCACGGGCGTATTTTTGTGCGCAAGAGAGGCCGCCTATCACATGGTAAAAAATGGCGTAAAGGGTGTGATCATCAACATCTCCTCGATCAGCCGCTCGGGTAACGAAGGACAGACCAACTATACGGCCACCAAGTCCGGAGTGGATGGCATGACGGTCACCTGGGCCAAGGAGCTCTCCAGATACGGTATCCGGGTAGCGGCCATAGCCCCGGGATATATTAACACGGAAATGGTCGCCAAGATCAGACAGGATGTCCTTGATAAGATCATCGCTAAAATCCCCGTGGGTAGACTCGGTGATATGGACGAAATCTCAAAGACCGCCAGGTTCATTGTCGAAAACGACTTCGTTACCGGAAGGGTATTTGAAGTTGACGGCGGTATGAGGATATAGTTTTATAGCAGACGGACAAAACCGGTCTTCCCACCCTGTTAGAGGCGGAAGACCGGTTTTTTTTGGCTCAAGAAATGTAATGTCTGGCGCCAACACCTACGGCTACAGCCGTAAGACTCACTCCCATGACCACATAATGGAACCTGGTAAGCAGCCCAAATACCTTATTCATATCGTGTTGTGCCTCACCGCTGAAGACCTTCGCAAACACCTTTGCCTCAAACATAAGGACAAGGAAGTAGAACGTCCACACAAACAACATTATTGTTGGGCCTATTCCGCTAAGGGTAAAGAGTTTCTTGTGTTCTCCGGTCTCCATCAGAAGTAGCATCCCCGTTGTACCGACAAAAAAGACACATATCTTTGCGATCTTGGCAAACCGATGCTCCACTCCCTGGAAAAACATTACCTTCTCAAATGAATGTTCCATCCTCATTATCATCGGAAAGACAATCACTGTAACAAACACCACACCACCTATCCATATGACAACACCCACAACGTGTATTGCCGTCAATAGAGCAGTTACCATTACAACCTCCTGTATTTATTTATTTTTTTGTCAAGCTGTCTACTACTATTATCCACGATAACTAGTATGTCATAATATGAAGTATATCATATTTTTGAGAATTATTTGTTAAAATTTCTGTAATGGTTCAGGTATATAGCAGATTTCTATTTGGTTAAATGTATCCTCTTTAAAAAGCATGGTAAATTAACTTCATGGTTTAAAGACTATGGATTCCTGCTCCCTTCCCTGTTCAAGCCAGGGACATGGTTCAGGCCAGGGACATGTTTCGCAGGAATGACAGTTACAGCCGTTTTCCAAGTGTGTCATTCCTGGCTTGACCAGGAATCCAGGAAGCGTAAAATCATAGTTACCATGACATATAAAGAAGATACCAAATTTCTTTCATGTGATACGGAAGAAACGGGTATAATAGAAAGTATAAGATGAAGTTATTCCTGTTCATATATTTCTCCATATATGGGCTGATGCACTACTACCTGCTAAGGGGTATTGGCCGGATTGTCCAGCCGGCTCCCACGGTGCGGGTGGTCATTGTGCTACTGGCTCTTGTCATGATTAATGCCCCGATGCTTGTGCGCTACGCCGAGAGGCACGGGTACGAGCAGAGCGCGATAGTCATCTCATATGCAGGGTATCTGTGGATGGGCTTTGTGCTGATATCCGTTTCGGTGTTGGGCTTTACGGACCTGTGTCGGTCTATCGTGAACCTTTTTATGCCGGCGGGGGCTAAACTTGGCCCGATGGTGTTGCTGCCGCTGGCGTTATCATTGCTGCTGTCGGTGTATGCGTATTTTGAGGCCCTTGATATCACTACGGAGCGCGTGGTGATAAGCCATCCAAAGATACCAAGAGAGTCGGGCAGCATCAAGGTCGTGCAGGTTTCGGACGTGCATCTTGGGCTGATCGTGAGGCATGGCAGGCTAAAGAGGATATTTGACGTCGTCGGCAGAGAGAGACCGGACGTGCTTGTCTCTACGGGAGACTTCGTTGACAGTCAACTGGACAACCTCGATGTGCTTGCCGCAAGGATAAGCTCAATCCCAGCCAGGTATGGGAAGTTTGCATGTCTGGGTAATCATGAGTTTTACGCAGGTACCGCCCAGTCTCTGAGGCTCACGCAGGAGGCAGGCTTTACCGTCCTTCGGGGTCAGGGTGTAACCGTTGGGGGTTTCCTCAACATTGCAGGGGTCAGTGACCATACCCAGGGTGATGAGTTACCGGAGGGAGAGGCCCTATCCAGACTGCCAGGGCAGAACTTTACCATCCTGCTGAAGCATCGCCCAATGGTTAATAAAAACAACATTGGACTCTTTGACCTGCAGCTCTCCGGTCACACCCACAAGGGGCAGATATTTCCATTTAGCATACTGACGCGGTTTTACTATCCAATCCACGCCGGGCTGCTAAGGTTCAGGGACGACACGTTCCTCTACGTGTCACGAGGTTCCGGTACCTGGGGGCCGCCCATGCGGTTGTTCTCACCCCCCGAGGTAACCGTCATCACCCTGCAACACCGTCAATAAGTGTCAACAGCGCGGCCAGGGCACACGGTTAATTTGTTCTGAATCATAAAAAAATCTCAAATGCACCCGCCCTGAATCCATAATTGACTTGTCTCCGTTAATACTATTATAATCCATAGAACAAGCGATACACGGACGGATTATAGATAAGGCAAAAGGAGGACTTTTTTCATGGCAAGCAAGGAGTTAATGGACCTGTTGAACCAGGCCATAGCACGGGAATTAAAGGTGAGCATCCAGTACATGTTTCAGCATATAATGATTAAGGGTAAGCGTGCAAAATTTATCGGCGCAGAGCTAAGGACAATAGCTATTGCCGAAATGATCCACGCGGAGAAGATTGCAGAACGCTTGCACTACCTGGGCAGGGTCCCAACCACGATACCCGATACACCCGACATCGAGGGTACTGAACAGGAGATACTGCAAAAAAATATCAACGAAGAGTTGGCCGCCATTGAGCTATACAAGAGAATCATAAAGATGGCCAATGATGAGACTGATTCCACAACCAGGGTACTATTTGAACAGATACTGGCAGAGGAAGAACTGCACCATAACACCTTCACTACGCTGTTGGGCGAGTAGTTGACACCGGTTTGTGTATAACAAGAACAGGGCAAGGGGTGAGGTGCCCTTATGGAGGGTCTGAGGGGTAATGCTGTTGACTTAAGCATAAAGATGTCTGAACCACGATTTGAAGGATTA
>JADGAE010000210.1 GCA_015232165.1 Nitrospirota bacterium | reverse complement strand
TTATTTCACACTCAATTATCATGCCTGAAAAAACCTGTGTCATTTCAGTATATTTATAAAGTAAAAAAACTCTTTTCCCTCTTACTAATCAGAGTTTATGAAACAGGAAGAGGCGGTGTCTGAAAACATAACGTCCAACAAATTGAAGATCATGGGCTCTGCCAGAAAATAACAACGATACTTACCGTCTGCATAGCAATCGATTACACGATGGGTTCTGAGTATCGACAGGTGTTGAGAGAGGTTGGATTGACTTATATCCAGAAATTTTTCAATTTCGCTTACGCGTTTCACCCCCTTGGTAAGCTCAATAAGTATCTTGATCCTTACGGGGTGCGACAATACCCTTAGCAGTACTGTCTTCTGCTCCAGTGTCATAATAGATAACCGCAAACACACCCTTTTAGCTTTACCGGATTCATCACTGTAACAACCTCGATGTCTCTAATGTCTCACACAGGGCCTTGGCAACAGCATCAACCAATCCCCCGTATTCTGCCATGTCCAATAACCTCATATATAATTCCCCTTTTTATATCAAGCATTATTAATAATACCCCGGGTATGGACATATTGTCAACAGGCAATCAGAGTCACACCTCGTGTGTTTGCAGCAGTGGGTCCGAGGGGGTTGTCACCGTGCGTGTCGTACCGTTTTCTATGGCGATCACCCTGTCGGCGTTCTTGATGGTCGAAAACCTGTGGGCAATGATTATGGTCGTCCTGTCTTTCATGAGCCCCTCCAGGGCCTTTTGGACGAGGGCCTCCGAGGCGTTATCCAACGCGGAGGTTGCCTCGTCGAGTATCAGGATAGGCGGGTCCTTAAGCAGCGCCCTGGCTATGGCAATCCGCTGCCTCTGTCCACCGGAAAGCGTAAGACCGCGCTCGCCAACAACGGTGTCAAACCCCTCGGGCAGACGCTCGATAAACTCCGTTGCATAGGCCATATCCGCCGCCCATCGGACCTGATCAAAACTACAATGGACGTTTCCAAAGGCGATGTTTTCCCTTATCGTGTCGTTAAACAGGATGATGTCCTGGCTGACCGTGGCTATCAGCCCCCTGAGGGATTGGACGTCAAGCTCTTCAAGGTTGGTGCCGTCGATCTTTATGCTGCCCGTGCCGGGGATGTAGAACCTCGGCAGCAGATTAACCAGCGTGCTCTTGCCGGTGCCGCTTGGGCCAATTATCGCCAACACCTCACCCTTTTTGATCGTAAGGTATATATCGTTTAACACGGGCGGGTCATTGAGGTTGTAGCGAAACGTTACCCCCTCAAGGCTGATGCAATCGTTAAACCGGGTTATCGCAACCTTGCCCTTGTCCTCCAGGGGGGTTTCCAGTATGTGGTCAATCCGCTCAATGGCTGCCCTGATTCCCTGCAGGGTGGTATATGCCTCGCCAACCTGCTTGACGGGACTGAAGATGAGGTATATGGCCGTCAGGATGGAGGCAAAGTCCCCGGGGGTTATCTTGCCCGAAACCACCTGTGTACCGCCATAAAACAACACCGAACCAATGGCCAGCCCGGTTGTGAAGTCCACGACTAGTTTATTGAGTTCCTTATACTTTACGGCCTTGACGTTGTCCTTGTAGGCACCCTTGCTGCTTTCCATGAAACGTTCGTTTCGGTAGGTCTCGCGATTAAAGACCTTTATGACCCTTATGCCCGTTATGGACTCCGACAGCTTGTGTGTCAAGAGGGACATGTTTTTCTGTGCCGCTGCGACTTTTTGTTTTACCTTCTTGCCGAGTTTCCTGGCGCTGAGGGCCAGACCCGGCACCAACAGGAGGCTCACCAGCGTCAGGTCCCACTTCCTGTAAAAGGCAATCCCAAGGAGGATGAATATCTTCGGTATCTCGATAACCACCGCCCTGATGACCTCGGAGATGACCTTGTTGATAAGCGTGACGTCATTTAAGACCCTGGATATCAGCATCCCCGAAGTCTCCTTGTCAAAGTATTCAACGGGCATGTAGATAATATGGTTGTGCAGCCTGCTCTGCGTGTCCCTGATGAGGGCCAGACCGGCAGACTGGATCAGGTACTGTTGGCAAAAGTGTAAAAACCCCTTCGTCGCAAACAACAATATAACGGCAAAGGGCAGCAGCTTCAGGTACTGGTACTTCTTGTCCATAAAGATGATGTCAAGGGCCGGCTTGACCAGCCACGCTATGGCAGCCATCACAGCCGATGCCAGCAGTCCGCACAACAGTGCAACTATCACCGTTGACCAATACGGCCGCGTAAGGACTATCAGCCTCCGGATTACCGTCTTATCCACGATTGTATTTCCAGGTGCAATGCCGCAAAGCGTTCAACTGCGGGGTGGTTGACACCGAGTAGCCTCTTGATGTGCGCAATGGTATCCTCAAAGCTCATAATGTCTCTCCCACTGATGAGTGAGTCGGCGTAGGAGACGACTTTTTCTTCCCTGGTCAGTGGAAAATAGTCCTTTATGGGCAATCCAAGTTCCCGAGCCTCATGTTGCGATATTCCGCTGCCGATGTGTCGTTCGATGATGTCCATAACGGGTTGCTCTATGCCCATGCTTGTGGCAATCCTCACACCCTCAACGGCATGAGTGATGGCGTGTGTCTTGCTCCTGCCTATGTCGTGAAGCAGCGCCCCGCGTCTGACAAGCTCAATGTCTATGCCGTCAATCCCTTGGGCAATCGTTGCGGCAAGGGCCTTGACCGCCTTGCAGTGCCCAATCACGTTTGGGGTACATCCAGCCCTTAGCAGGATGTCTATCTCTATGTCGTCTATGTTATCCATACGTCAAAGGTAAAGAAGGAGAAAGAAATGAGTGCTTTGCCTATATGCCAGGGGTCGCCGACCTCCTCCCTCAGACCCATCCACAAGGGGAGGGGTGAACCGCAATCTTGTCGCAGCAGGGGGCGAGCCGCCCCTGGCTCAATTGTCGCACCTGCCCCGGCCACAAAAAAGCCCCCTTGACCCCGTTATGCTCAATCCTGATTTCTTTATATAACCATCGTTTTCTGTCATCTTAAAACCTTGCTATCTAATTTGACATAGACTGTTGGCGGATGTCAAGAAAAAGCAAACGTCCGGCAACCTTCAGCATACCTAAACTATAACTACCCGGTTCTTTTCTTACAGGCGTTTTTTCATTGTCTCCAGTATCTCGGACAGTATTCCCACGAGGTCATATTTGAAATCCCACTGTGGGTAGTGCGCCTTGAATTTGCCAACGTCGCTTATCCACCAGACGTGATCGCCTATGCGGTTTCCCTCAACGTAGCTGTAGCGCATCTTGTTGCCCGTCAGACGTTCGCATATGGTGATTGCCTCAAGGATGGAGCAGTTTGAGTGTCTCGACCCGCCCGCGTTATAGACCGCCGCAGTACCCGGGCGCTGATAAAAGTGCCAGAACATGTTGACGAGGTCGTGACAATGGATGTTGTCGCGCACCTGCTTGCCCTTGTAACCAAAGATGGTGTATGGCTCCCTGACAATTGCACACCTCATAAGGTATGACAGGAAGCCGTGCAACTGTGCCCCGCTGTGATTGGGGCCGGTCAGACACCCACCCCTGA
>JADGAE010000209.1 GCA_015232165.1 Nitrospirota bacterium | reverse complement strand
TTCATCGACATTTATGCCCTTCATTTGTTTGTTTATGCCCGGGATCATCGACAGGAGGTTTTCAATAGGCCCCATGGAGCGGATCTTTTTGAGTTGTTCCTTGAGGTCATCGAGTGTAAAGCCGTCGCCTAGTATCTTGTTTTTAAGCGACTCGGCTTCCCGTTCGTCAAAGGACTGCTGTGCCTTTTCGATGAAGCTCATGACATCGCCCATGCCGAGTATCCTCGATGCCACACGTTGGGGATAAAACGGCTCGAGCATGTCTATTTTTTCACCCATACCGATAAACTTTATCGGTTTCCCGGTCACCTCCCGGATCGAAAGCGCGGCGCCACCCCTGGCATCGCCATCCATCTTTGTGAGGATTATCCCGTCTATGCCGATCTTTTCACCAAAGGCCTTTGCTATATTGACGGCATCCTGTCCCGTCATGGCATCGGCCACAAAGAGGGTTTCCTTGGGGTTGGTGGAGTCTTTAACGCTTTTGAGTTCGGTCATCAGGGCATCGTCGATGTGCAGTCTGCCTGCGGTGTCAAGGATCACCAGGTCACGGGCCTCGCGTCTGGCCTCAGACAGGGCGTTGTTGCACACCGCAACGGGGTTCTTCTCTTCCTTTGAAAAGAACACCGGCACGTCTATCTGCTTACCGAGAGTGATCAACTGGTCTATGGCGGCGGGTCTTTGAAGGTCTGCCGCCACCAGCATAGGCCGCCGTCCCTGAGCCCTGTAGTGTTTGGCTAGTTTGGCGGCCGTTGTTGTTTTACCACAGCCGTGAAGGCCGATCATCATCAGGACGGTGGGCGGATTGGGCGACAGATGAATCCTTTCGTTGTCCGAGCCAAGCAACACACACAACTCATCGTGCACTATCTTTACCACCTGTTGACCGGGCGTCAGACTCTCCAGTACCTCGTTGCCTACGGACTTGTCCCTTACCCGCTCTATAAACCCCTTGACGACCTTGAAGTTGACGTCAGCCTCCAAAAGGGCCAGACGGATCTCCTTCATCGCCACGTCTATATCCTGGCTCTTGAGGACCCCCTTGCCCTTTAGTTTCTTTAGTACCGAGTCAAGCTTCTCGCTTAAGGAATTAAACATACGCCTTTTTTTACCCTAGCAGACCTTCGATCTTGTCCTTTAGTTGATGTTTTGGCACTGCACCAACGAGCTGGTCTACCTTGTCGCCACCCTTGAAGAACATAAGGGTTGGTATTCCCATTATCTTATACTTACTGGCTACGTCGGGATTTTCGTCCGTGTTTAACTTCACCACCTTCATCCGTCCCGTATACTCCTTAGCCAGGTCCTCGACAATAGGCGCTACCATCCTGCAGGGACCGCACCACACTGCCCAAAAATCAACCAACACCAAGCCATCTGCCTGCAAGACCTCAGTCTCCCACGTCTGCGACGTTGCATTAACTACGCCTTCTGCCATATTACCTCCGATCAATATTTCGATTACAACAATTATATTTGTAAACTAATTCTTTTGTCAAATCCGGCCTGCCCTTATGCCTGCCTTCAGTCATAACCCCTTACCGGGCACAACAATACATTATAACATACAAACAAGAAAAGAGTACAAAAAATCCGGGTGCATAAATTTTGGGTGGGTGCCTTGAGAAAAAAAAAAGGGAGAAGGACTCTGTCCATTTGAGCCGGGGGCGGCTCGCCCCTTGACCCCTTTATGTCAGCGGTTTATACATAATATTTCGACTGAACTACTGCAGAAAGTCCGGAATTAACTACAACTACCCTATATAATCCTAAATTTATATGCCAGAATAAATTCATAGATGTCTATGCTCTCTTACTTGTTGACGGAAACACTATGATGCCATTACAATATAACCATGAACCGTAAGTACGACATATGTGTCATAACTCCTGTAATTTGGAGCCGCCCCTTTCTTTCCCTCTTCTTGTACCCTGTGTGTAAGGTGAGTAAATTAATTATGGACAGGCACATATAGATTGAATTCTCGCTTGCACGGCAATGACAAGAATTTATCAAACCTGATTTATCCTGGTATAAAATGTACTTACTATCAAAGACATGAATATAATAGAGCACGTCTACAACACCGGTCTGACGCTCAAGCGAAACAGGGCGATGAAGAGACGGAGGCATCTTTGTCGTAGGGTAATCAGCGTTGGCAATATAACCCTTGGCGGCACCGGCAAGACCCCGTTAGTGATAGCCCTTGCACAGGAAGCATTGAGGATAGGCATGAGGCCCTGCATCCTGACTCGCGGCTACAGGGGTAAGACTCGCGGCCCATGCCTTGTCTCAAGCGGCAACGGTCCGCTCATGGACGTTTCAGAAGCCGGTGACGAGCCAGTTCTTATGGCGCTGAGGCTGCCGCAGGTGGAGATCATCAAGGGCCCGGATAGATATGAGGCGGCACAACTATCCAGACAGGCCGACATTTTCATCCTGGATGACGCCTTCCAGCACTTTGCCCTACACAGGGATATCGACATCGTGCTCGTTGATTGCCTCAGGGGGTTTGGAAACGGCAGGCTCTTTCCGGCAGGGCCGCTTCGGGAACCACTTGCACAACTGGCAAGGGCAAACATCATCGTGACAACCAGAAACGACAATAACCTCGACAACAACATCATTACGACCCTCTGCAACAAGGCAAGGGCTGCCTACCCCGCCGGCCTCACCACCGAAATATACAATGCCCAACACCGCCCCACCTGTCTGAGAACTACCGCCGGCAAGGACATCCCGCTGTCTGTGATTGCAGGACAGGGGGTCTTTGCCTTCTGCGGCATTGGCAACCCCGATGCCTTCAGACTGACGCTCCAGTCAACGGGCGCTGACGTTGTTGGTATGGCGGCCTTCCCGGACCACCATAGATACCGCAATTGCGACCTGAAAAAAATACTAAAAAAATCCGGCAATGCACAATGGATAATTACTACGGAAAAAGATATAATAAAGATTAGACAAAATCCGTTGGCGGAGAAGGTCTTATGCCTGTTGATCGATTTTGAGATAGACGGAGGATTTTACAAGAGGGTCTTTGGATATGATTAAACGGATAAGTGAGAAAAGACTATACTTTGGAAGCTATCTTGTCAGCAAGCGGCTGATATCGGAGGAGGACATGCTTGAGGCCCTGAAGTATCAGAGCGCACAGACCCCTTCATTTATAGATGTTGCCGTCAAACGCAGATACCTGGACATGAAGCAGGTCTATGAGCTCCTTACACATCAGGGTCACACGGACCTCTCCTTTGAGGAGGTGGCAGTGCAGAGTCAATGTCTCACACCCCAACAGACAAAGGACATCAACAACGAACGCGAGCGTATTAGACCCCCGATTGGGGAGATACTCGTGCAGTTTAACAAATTGTCAAGAAACGTTATGCTTGAGGAACTGGAGGGCTTTACCAGGATAAAGGACAAGTTCCAGGAGGTGGGTGAGATATTGAGGAACGTGGCAATGTTTCAGAAACTCAGCCAGGGGGCACTGCATGAGCTTGCAGAGATAGCAGATAAGGTCATCTGCATTGAGGGCGACAGGATTATAAGTGAAGGGCAAGAGGCCA
>JADGAE010000208.1 GCA_015232165.1 Nitrospirota bacterium | reverse complement strand
AGCATATGTCTATTGCTCTGATTTTTATTCGACCGGAGCTAACTCAATAGGCATTTTAATTATATACGAAAGAAGAAAGAAAGGGGCGGCTCCGCTCCCCCTCAACCCCCCTGCAAGGGGACCAGTCCCCCACTGAGGCGGGGGCGGCTCGCCCCTTGACCCCATCATCCTTAACTCTAAAGTTATAAAAATATTTATGTCCATGTACTTATAAATGTTTATGCTTTCTTACATATAACGTAGAGCAAATTTACCGTGACTTTAAAACCTCCGGCAATATGCTAAAATAGATCAGTGGATTTTGTTTGTAAGTATTTTTAAGGACATGTCTGACTATTACGGAGAAGATGGGAGGTTATCATGAGCATAGAGAATGAATTAGACCGGCTTGGCATAGAGCTTCCAAAGGCGCCACAGCCGTTGGGCTCCTACGTCCCATGCGTGCAGGTGGGCAACCTGCTCTTTCTTAGCGGGGTGTTACCACTCTGGGAGGGCAAGCTCCTGGCAGAGGGCAAGGTTGACCTTGAGGTCAGCGTTGAGACGGCAAGGGAGGCGGCAAGACGGACCGTAATCAACGCACTGTCGTTGATACGCGGATACCTCGGCAGCCTTGATACCCTCAAGCGGTGTGTACGGTTGACCGGGTACGTCAGCAGTGTTACGGGGTTTTTCAGACAACCCGAGGTATTAAACGCTGCAAGTGACTTCCTGTACGAACTTATGGGTGAGCGAGGACGACACGCGAGGGTGGCAGTTGGCGTTGAAGTGTTGCCGTTAAACTCCCCTCTTGAGATAGAGTTTATATTTGAGGTAGAGGCGTAGATGGCAAGACCGATCATTGCCATAGTGGGTCGGCAGAACGTGGGTAAATCCACGCTCTTTAACAAGATAGTAGGCCGCCGCAGGGCCATTGTGGAGGACTTCCCCGGGGTCACGCGCGACAGGCTCTACGAAGACGCACAATGGGAGGGGATGGAATTCACCGTCATTGACACCGGCGGGATAGTTCTCGGCAGCGACGATGAGTTGATCGACCAGGTGCGTCAACATGCCATCGAAGGCATAGAGGAGGCCGACCTGGTAATACACCTGCTTGACGGCAAAGACGGTCTCACACCATTAGACCAGGAACTTACCGAATCCCTACGCAAGTTTGACAAGATGGTCCTGCGCGTGGTCAACAAGATAGACACCCCAAAGGCAATAGAAAGACTGTATGACTTCTTTGGCATAGGGGATGCGCTCATCCCGGTATCTGCCGAAAGCGGGCTTGGTTTTGACGACATGATGGATGAGTGCGTGAGGTTGCTCAGTACCAGTGCAAGGGCACGGACGCCGGCGGTTGAAGGACGGGAGACCGCTATTGCGAAGGTCGCCATTGTGGGCAGACCCAATGCGGGAAAGTCCACTATGATAAACGCACTGCTAGGCAAACAGCGTATGATCGTTGACACCGTAGCCGGAACGACGAGGGATGCCGTGGATTGCCCCTGCACGTACTATGGCAAGAGGTACATGCTCATAGACACGGCAGGGATGAGGAGAAAGGGCAAGGTCATTGTTGACGTGGAGCGGTTTTCGGTCTCACGCACCCTTCGGGGTATTGAGCGGGCCGATGTCGTGGTGCTGCTCATAGACGCCGTTGATGGTATAGTTGATCAGGACAAAAAGATTGTAAACTTTGTAGACAGAACCGGCAAGGGCCTTATCATACTCCTTAACAAATGGGACTTGATACAAGACCCCGAGCCGGTGTTTAAGATATACATGGATGAGCTTGACCGAGAGCTTGGTTTTGCCTCATACGCCCCGGTGGTGACCACTTCGGGTTTAAACAAGAAACGTATCACAAAGATATTCCCCTTAATAGACGAGGTAGTCTCTGAGCGTCAGTACCGTCTCAGCACCGGTCTCTTAAATAGGTTGGCAGGTCAGATAAACAGCACCCTGTCCTCTTACAGGGGCAAGCAGACGCGCGTGTTGTACATGACGCAGGTGGGGGTAGAGCCGCCTCAGTTTGCGATATTTGCCAACTACCCCGAGGCCATAAAGCAGAACCATGTGAGGTACATTGAAAACACTATCAGGGCTCAACATCCGTTTAAGGGGACACCTGTGCGGGTGTTTATCAAAAAACGAACAAGATAAGAGAGGACACGCGAAATGGAAAAACTAAAAGTAATCTTTCACGTCAACGAGCCGGAGAAGTGGGATGTAGCCCTTGGTAACGTTACCAATCTGCTCAGGGATGTAAGCCCCGATATGATTGAGGTCAGGGTGCTGGCCAACGGCCCCTCCATAGTCGCCTTTTCGGATGAGGCCAAGCTGTCCACGATGGCGGCGCTGTCAGAGGCGGGTGTAAAATTCCTTGCCTGCCGTAATTCGCTAAACAAGTTGGGGTGTTCCGGTGCGGTGTGTATAACGGAGCAGAATCTACCCCCCTACATCGGCGTAGTGCCCGCCGGCATCACCGAGCTGATCAAGAGACAGTCCGAGGGGTTTGCCTACGTTAAGCCGTAAAGGGAAGAAAAAGAAAACAAGGGGGGGCGTTTTGTGGCCGGGGCGAGTGCAACCATTGAGCCGCCCTCCTTATTTTCTTCTTTTAGCTACCGAGTTTCCTGCCTAACTCAGCGCTTCTCTCAGAGGCGGCGGTGAGGGTCTGCCAGACGATGCCTTTGATGCCGCTGTCGTTGAGGACATTGAGGCCTGCCTCGGTAGTTCCACCGGGTGAGGCCACCATCTTTATGAGGGTCACCGGGGAGATGCCGGAACTTAGGAGCTTTGATGTGCCAACCAACGTCTGGACCGCCAGCATCACGGCAGTGTCGTGAACAAGGCCGAGCCTTTCTCCCGCTTCGATCATAGAGTCCAGGAAATACGCAATAAAGGCCGGTCCGCTGCCGGAAACGGCTGTTACCGCATCCATCAGTGCCTCGGGCAGGACGAGGGTCTTGCCAATGCAATCGAGGATGCCTGTGACCTGACTCAGTACGTCCTCCGCTACGGAGTCGTTGACGGAGACGACCGACATCCCCTCCTGTTCAAGGGCAGGTGTGTTGGGCATCACACGAACCACACTCGCACCCCGGAAAACCTTACCCAGGTACGACAGGTTGATACCCGCCATTATCGATATGACCACCTTGTTGGCAAACCCCACGTCTGTCGTCTGCTCGGCCAGGGCGGTGATGACCTGTGGTTTTATCGCCACGATAATCATGTCGCAGGCCTTTATGAGTTCCAGGTTGTCGTCGGTTGTGTTAATGCCGTACAGTTGTGTAAGCTGCTGTCTCCTGTCTTGCCTTGGCTCGGAGACAAACACGTCCCTCATCCCCCTTGCCGACATTCCCTTAAGTATGGCCTCGGCCATGTTGCCACCACCTATAAATCCTATCATAATTAAAACCGCTCCTCCTTGACTGAGCCAATTAAATCCGTTTACAAATCTATAAACTCCTTGACGGTTAACCCCACTTCTCTAGTAATTGCTTTTACTATACCCGTTTTTATGCCCTTACCTTTATGCTTGGAAACCGGTATAACCTTTTTAGTATCCTCTAAGAAAAACATGGTAAGCTTTATTTTATGGTTCAAAGGCATGGATTCCTGCTTTCGCAGAAAT
>JADGAE010000207.1 GCA_015232165.1 Nitrospirota bacterium | reverse complement strand
ATTATTTCACACTCAATTATCATGCCTGAAAAAACCTGTGTCATTTCAGTATACATGTTTATTTTCTTTTGCTTATCAGGGGTGGGTATCCCCTATGTTCAGGCCCCTTTTTTTGCCTTGGACCAGGGGGATTTATCGATGACCTCTTCGACCCTTATCAGATAGCCGTGTGGATAATCCGGCTGATAGATGTGGAATTTATCGTGTTCGAAGAGCTTTCTCGATGCAAGGAGGAATCTGTAATGCGGGTTCGTTGTATCCAGTATCTCTATCTTGCCGTTTACCTGAAAACTTATGTAGCTCATTGGTCCGGCACCCTGCTGCATGCCCACGTATAAGAGAGAGGCATAGCAGTTTTGGGTCAGGTTTTCGAGTGTCTTACCGCCAAAAATCTCAAGACCGCCCAAGAGGGAGGGGTCAAAGTTTGATTGTTCGGCATAGAGTCTGCCCATCACCTCAACTCGCGCGATCATGCCTTCCGGTGGGGTGAGGGTCTTTGCGGTTGCAGCCGCCTCTTCAAATATTGTCGTATACGTGGCCAGTAGGTCACCCCTTGGGATCAGTCCGATGCCCTTGACGGTCATATTGACGGGGTAGCGTTGGTCTGTTGCCGTTGTCTGAGACCAGGTTGCCATAACCGGCAGGTGTGCTGAGAAATACTTAAGCGGCTTGCCATCTTTCATGTCGTTGACAAACCGGAGCCTTGAGCTGACAAGCCACCGCAGACAATGTGCCGGCAGGGCGTTAGCTATAGCGTGGTTATTCATCTTCTTTTTTGTAACAATATAATTCTACCGGAATGATATGCTACTTTGCTCACGTTTTTTTTCCGTGCATCCTGGAGTAGTCCTGAGACTTGATCTCATCGACGAAATCCGATGTTATGACTGCAATGCCCTTTTCATTGGCCTTTTTTTCGATAAGTCCGATGATCATGTTTCTCATAAAAGCCGGAGTCCGTTTCATCCTTGCCTTTGCGGCATCGTCCCATTGTATTGAGCCCTGGAAGTTGTCGTCGAGTTCGACCTTGTCCTTGCCGGTGACCTTGTCATGTCCTGTGGGTTCGTACAGACAGAGGGAGTCTTCTTCCATAAAGTCGCCGTGTTGAGCCAATGCCCGCGCCCTGCACCCACCACATATCTCCGTATATTCACAACGTCCACACCTGCCCTTGTACTGACCGTCACGCAGGAGCGTGAGCTTTGGAGAGTCCGTCCAGATATCCACGACGGAGCGCTCCTTGACGTTACCAAGGTTGTCGGGCATGTAGGGACACGCCGTGACGTTTCCCACGGGGTCAACACGCATGTATGACCGTCCGGCAAGACAACCCCTCGTCCCCTGCGGAATATGAACGCTGTCCTCGTGCAGTATCCTGTATATATGTGGGGCACAACGCGCCCTGACCATCAGCCGTTTTTCCGTATCGGAGATGGTTGCTATCTTTCTCAGAGCCGTTTCATAATTCTCCGTTGATATAAATTCCTTCCTGGCCCTGCCCGTACACACAAGAAAGAAGAAATTAACCGCCTTGGCGCCAAGCCCTACGGACATATCCACAAACCCATCGAGGTCGTTGCAGTTCTTATCCATCACGGTTACGTCTACCTGTGTCTGCAGACCAACCTCCCTGGCAAACTTCAATGCGTCTATCGATAAGTTCCATGCCCCGTAGTACAACCGAAACGAGTCGTGATAGGTGGGGGTCACCGAGTCTATGCTGATACCCAGTCCTTTCAGACCAGCGTTCTTTAACCTCTTGAGGTTGTCCTTTGTCAAGAGCGTCCCATTGGAACCCATGACGGTGATAAAACCTTTACTGGAGGCATACTCCACAATCTCATATATGTCATCTCGCATCATCGGCTCTCCACCGGTTAGTACCAGCATGATATTGGGGTTTAACTGATACAGACCATCGATGACCCCTTTTGCCTCCAGTGTTGTCAGCTCACCTGCCGCCCTTTTCCTGGCGTCCATGTAGCAGTGCGGGCAGAAGAGGTTACACTGTCCGGTCAAGTTCCATGACACTATGTAGGGTGCATAATCCCGCGACTTATCCGTCGAGTTACCGTTGTCTATATCTGCCATCCCTTGTTTTGCTCCTTCTGAGTGATGAATACATTACATGGCGCGTATCTTAACACATTCTCCGCCACCGAGCCAAGATCAATCCCCTCAACGTGATGTCTGCCAGTGCGTCCGATAAAGACCATGTCGGCCTTGACCTCAGCGGCATAATCGCAGATGCTCTTGTATATGTATCCGGCAAAGACCTTTTTCACGACCCTGATGCCCGTCATCGTGGAGTTCTCCGCCACAAGCCCCCATCCCTCCGAAAACCGCGCACTGAGGGAGTTACCGTTAAAGACGTCGTGCTCGGCCTTATCCAGGATCATGTACCCGACCCTCTCAAGCCCCTTGTCTATGAACTCGTCGTGGATCTTCTCCTGCTGCTGCGTGTTGAAGGCAAACCCCTCGGCGTTAATAACGGAGTCCTTGAGTCTGTTAAATAGGTCCTTGTGCAGGGATGAGTCAAAGGCATATACAAGATGCAGCTTGCCCGAGTATTTCTCCGCAAACACCTTTGCCGCCTTTAGGGCGTTTATGGCACAGGCGCTGCCGTCGAGGCAGACCACTATCTCCGGTTCCTTCAATTGCGTGGGGCGCTTTACAACCAGGATGTCCCGGTCGTTGCCTCTAAGGACGCGCATACACACGCTGCCAACAAACCCGTACTCCCGAGCGTTAAACCCGCCGGCCCCGATGACGACCAGTCCGCTACCCTCCTGTTGTATCATCTCATTTATGGCAAGGAAGTTTTTCCCCTCAAGCACCTTTGGTCTAAATGGCACCCCAGCCTTCTTAAAATCCTCCTCCAGGGGTCTCAGGTACGACATGGATATCTTTTCCATCCCCACCTTGATCAGCTTGGCATGTACCTCACGCTGATGTTGCAGTATCTCTTCTTTCTGATACTCCTGTGGCAGCGTAGGCTCCATCACCCTGAAGGCACCCTCGTGCATCACCGAGTTAAACCCGTGTATGCCAACGACCTCGCATCCAAACGACCGGGCCAGTTGCAACGTCACCTCCTCGGAGGCGCTTGCCATTTCACTGTTGTCGTGACATATGATTATCTTCTGCATCATAAAAATACCGTCTCACTCTCTATCTATATATATTCGCTAACCCTGACATTTTAATATAGACTGGAGGTAATTGTAAAGCACAATTACAGGGCAATCGCATTTGAAATTATCATTATGTTTTTTATGTTTAAAATAACCAATTTTCAACCTAATCAACATAGCCCCTTACGGGGTCAAGGGGACTGGTCCCCTTGTAGAGGGGTCTGAGGGGGGACAAAGTCCCCCATTCTTTTCTTCTTCCGGTCAAATGCGATTGCCCTGAGCACAATTATATCTGTTGCAACAACTTTAGTCACAGGGTAAGGGGAGGCGTTGCATCAATTTAGCCTGTGACTAATGATTAACTCATGTTATGCAGAGAAGCAAAAAAGTATTTAGCGGTTTAAATCACGGTGTAAAATTATGGTGGCCACACCATTACGGGGTCAAGGGGTCAGCGACCCCCGGCTCAGTGGGGGACTGGTCCCCTTGC